>CAZTHD010000091.1:0-5776 GCA_964613315.1 uncultured Oscillospiraceae bacterium
AGCCTAACCTGTAGAAAAGGTAAAGAATAGGCTATGAAATAATAATACAAGGAGGGAACTAAAGTGGAATTCAAAAATATAATAAGGGAGCGTTATTCTTGCAGAAAATTCGATACAAATAGAGCGATCGAAGATGAAAAACTCTGCGCAGTGCTTGAGGCAGGAAGGCTTGCACCTACAGCAAAGAATGTGCAGGAGCAGCACGTTTATGTGGTAAGGTCCGAAGAAGGTCTTGCAAAGATCGATAAAAGTACCAGATGCCGCTATGGCGCACCGGTATGTCTTGTCGTGACTTACAATAAAGAGAACGTCTTCGTTTATCCCGGCGGTTATCTTGATTCGGGAGCCGAGGATGCTTCCATAGTTGCCACCCATATGATGCTTGCCGCTACAGACGAAGGCCTTTGCAGTTGCTGGCTTAACGCAGTGGATCCTGACGTACTCAAAAAGGAACTTGAGATCCCAGGCAGTGAAGAATTCCTCATGATACTGGATATAGGATATCCTGCTGAAGGCGCCGGTCCTATCGAAAGACATTTCAGCAGAAAAGAGTTATCGGAAACGACGAGCTATATTTAAGATGGTTTTAAAAATGGGAAATCGTTTTCAGCGAGGACGTCTTTGCAGCCTGCGCAACTAACAAATGACCGGAGCCTTTGAGCTCCGGTTTTTGTATGTGCGAATCGTTTCCGTGCTATATGTTAAGTTGCATAAAAGTGCATAAATGTTGTATTATTTATATATGATAGTTTGAGAATACGGCTACAGCCGCTCGACTCAAGATACCTTAGTCTATAGGGGAGGAATGTAAAATGAAAAAGAAGATAATAGCTTTATTACTCGCTTTTGCCTTAGTTCTGTGTTTTGCAGCCTGCGGCAAAAAGGAAGAGCCTAAGGCCGATACCGTAACTGTGACTTTCGACACAGACGGCGGCGAGACCATCGAGGCTCAGGTCATAAACAAGGGTTCTGCCGTGGTAAAACCGGCGACGCCCAAGAAGACAGGATACATCTTCGACAAGTGGACGCTTGACGGCAAAGACTACGAGTTTGGTACTCCTGTAAATGAAAACATTACTTTGAAAGCGGTATGGACAGATCCCAACGGCGGCTCCGGAGAAGGTTCGGGAGGTTCCGGTGGAGGTTCCGGAGATGGTTCGGGAGGTGGCTCCGGCGGAGGCTCAGCCAGTGTCAAATGCGAAGAACTTTACTGGGTCAATAACTGGTACTGGGTACAGGAAAAGTGCGAAGGAGATCCCGAATGGGTGGTAAAGCCTGCAGAACTTAAAAGTAAGGTCACTTTCACATCTTCAGACACCAGCATCGCTACTGTAAAAGATAAGGGCATAGTTTACGGTGTAAAACCCGGCAATGTGACTATTACCATGAAGTGCGGAGACAAGACCGCAGACCTTCCACTTGAGGTAAGATCTGCTCCAAAGCCTGGTATTAGCTTTGATACGGACAAAGTGGTCCTTCACTACACGACAAACGAGTCTTCCAACAGCATGTATGCATTGACGGTCTCTTTTAACAACGGAGCTGATCCGTCATCGCCCATAACCTGGACTTCCAGCAATCCGAGCATAGCCGGCGTCAGTAACGGAGTGATAGGTGAAAATGATCTGGGTCATGCCGTTATAACGGCAACGACAGCGGAAGGATATACAGCATCATGCGACGTATACGTAGTAGGCACAGCCCTAAGGGTATTTTACAAAGGAGCCCCTTTGGCTTACGGATCAAATCTTGACATGAACTATACTTATGAACTTAGCCTTGTCGAAGAGCACTATTATGAAAGCGGACTTTCGAAAATGGTCTACGTTTCCAACCAGTGCAATCTGTCTGCAGCCACAGGTATAGGATTCAATGCGAGCGATGAGTATTCCGGGATCCTGTACTTCAGCGGAGCGTATATCTCCCCGGGATACGACTATACCATTCAATTTACGGATCCCTTAAATATGGTAACTTCAGATCTTATTCTGATACACGTATATTGACATAACGAAAACCCGGCCTGATACGCCGGGTTTTTTGGAAAAAAATCACAAGATGAGCCCAAAGGGTGTATAATACAAGTTGTATCGATCAAGTTCATTTTTTGATATACAGGAGGTATTTCAATGGCAGATACAATCAGTTTTGAAAAGGCAAAAGAAGTTATAAGAGACCTTACGGGCCGCGCGGAAGAGATGCTCAACGATCCCTCAAAGGTCGAAGAGATGCTCCAGAGGCTCGAGGTAAGGATGAAAGCCGTCCCGGCCATAGGCGAATCTCTTTCAAGGCTTCCTCTCATGATCTCCATGATCAGAGCATACATCCGCAAGGAGTATACGGAAGTCCCGCCTAAGACCATAGCGAGCATGCTCGGAGCAGTCCTTTATCTTCTGATCAGCAAAGATCTCATTCCGGATAAGACTCCTCTTATCGGTCTTGTGGATGATATCGCTATCGGCGGAGTCGCTCTTAAGCTCAACGAGAACGAGCTCAATGCATATTCCCAGTGGAGAGAAGCAAACGGCATAGCCTAGTTTAAGGATATCGCAAGATAAAAAAGTATGCAGCCGCAGCAAAACTGCGGCTGTGTTTTTACAGGTAATAAAATATAATGAAGAAAACGAAATGCGTGCAGATATACGTGGGACTTAACGATTCAGTGACCCATGAGCAGAAGTTCGATACGGAAAAATACGTAGCTATATTAAAGGACGTCTGCAGAAACTATCACGTGGCCTTTTCCGTATATACGGTAAACGGCGGATATTTTCATGACGACGGGAGCTACGTCGAGGAGACCTCTCTCATATTGACCCTCATGGATACGGATAAAAAAATCGTGGAGGAGATAGCAAAGGACCTTTGCGTGTTCTTCCATCAGGAGAGCGTCATGGTCACGGCTTCGGACTCCGAAGTATATTTTGTAGAAGAACGCATTTAAAACAGGCGGTTTAGAATGACAAAGAAGAAAAAGATATTGATCGCTGCCATTTGCCTTCTTGTGATCGCAGCGGCGGTGCTTGGGACAGCGCTGTCAAGAAGAGGACCGGTATCGAAGAAAAATCAATTGAACGTGGGAATGCTTCTTGCAGACCTTGTGAACGCCAAGCTCGCCCCTTCAAAGGGTGACGTAAAGCGCATTGACGAGGATCTTGAGCGTATAGCCAAAGTAAACAAAAGAGATGCTGTTATAGCCGGATCTATAGCCGAGTATTGGAAAAAGGTATACCTTGACGGCAGTTACGTGCTAAATAAGTATGCGGGAGAAGAGAAGGCAAGCGGCCTTGAGAACTCTGGCATACCGCAGGGAGGCAAACATGCTATAGTAGTCCTTGGTTACGAGCTTATGGACGGGGAGATGCAGGACGAGCTAAAAGGGCGCTGCGAAGCGGCTGCAGCCCTTGCAAGAAGATACCCGGAGGCCATAATGGTATGCTCGGGAGGAGCTACGGGGCCCAACAATCCGGACAAGAACACGGAAGCGGGGCTCATGAAGGAATATCTATCAGGCACATGCGGCATAGATCCGGAGCGTATATACATAGACGAAAGAGCTATGACCACCCAGGAGAATGCAGTCAACACCTTCAAGATATTGCAAAAGAAAAAGATAAGTACCATGACCATAGTCACTTCTTCGTATCATCAGAGATGGGGAGAGGCGGTATACAATGCCGTCGCCGAACTCTACAGGCAAAAACATGGATATTCAGTGGATATAGTGGGCAACTACTGCTACGATATAGAGCCTTCCGTGGAGCTCTACAAAAAGGACGTCGAGATAGCGGCATTCCAGATAGCAGGTATATTGGAACTGTCCGATGAGGCAAGAGCTCTTCTTCCGAATCCCTTTGCGCAATGAAATTTGATATTGAAAGATGCAGCCGCAGATGCGGCTGTATTTTTTTTGAAAAAGAATAAAGGAAAGAAGGCCCGTGGCGTTGTATATGTGTCCTGCGCTGACTTTTTTTGCGCATGGGATAAAAGAAAGGGGGATACGTATGGTGAAAAGAAGTGATTTCATTGGTGCAGACGGCAGGGATCCGGTGCTCGAGGCTGAAGAGGAAGTATTGGGACTTCCCGAAGCGGTAGACGAATCGGTGCTTACCGAAGATTATGTAAAGACCTATCTCAAGGAGATAGGAAAAGTGCCTCTCCTCACCCTCGAAGAGGAGCAGGAGCTGGGAAAAAGAGCTGCAGAAGGAGATGAAGAGGCAAAGAAACAGCTCTGCGAAGCCAATCTCAGACTGGTGGTGTCCATAGCCAAAAAATACGGCAATGTGGGGGTGGCCTTCCTCGATCTGATACAGGAGGGGAACATAGGCCTTATCAGAGCCGTTGAAAAGTTCGACTATGCCAGAGGGTATAAGTTCTCGACCTATGCCACCTGGTGGATACGCCAGGCTGTAACAAGGGCCATAGCAGATAAGGCAAGGGATGTGAGATATCCCGTTCATCTTGTCGAAAGCATCAACAAGCAGATCAAAGTAACAAGGCAGCTTGGACAGGAGCTCGGAAGGGATCCTTCTCCTGAGGAGATCGCAGAAGAGCTTGGTACTGACGTGGACAGCGTTCTTCGCAACATGAAGCTCATACCCGGGTCCATATCTTTGGAGACGCCCATAGGCGATGAAGAGGATTCGGTCCTCGGGGATTTCATAAGGGACGATGTCAATCCGGGTCCTGAAGCAGAAGTCGAGAAAGTCATGCTAAGAGAACTTTTGGAAGAGTCCATGGACAGCCTTACGGAAAGAGAAAGGCAGGTACTTAGACTACGCTTCGGCTTTGAAGACGACAGGCCTAGAACTCTGGAAGAAGTGGGGCAGTTTTTTGGAGTGACGAGGGAAAGGGTAAGACAGATAGAGAGTAAAGCGCTGAGGAAACTGGCTCAGCGCAAAAGGCGTGAAAAGATGGAAGGATACGTCTAAAGAAGTCTATGAGGGCAGGAAATATCCTGCCCTTTTTTGTTCAAAAGTCTTTTTTGAGACGGGTATAAATGGTACAATAAACATATACGGACATTCGAATAGAGCACAGGACCCTCCTTTTAATTTGATCTAATAAAATATGGTCCTGCATAGTCCGCATTTTTCACAGGCATTTCTCCAAAGCTTCGTTTGGAGTATTTTGATCATGCATGTGACAGTATGGCGGGCGTACCGCCATTTTTTATTACGGAGGACGTTAATGGATCAGTACAGAAAAAATCTTCTCGAGCAACTTAGGCTTTGCGTCATAAAGGAAGGCAGCAGAGACGTAAGCGATGACGATCTTGTCAAAGCCCTGAGCCTTAACGAGGAGCTCAAAAGGCTTGGATATTGTCTTAAGGCTTCGGATATAGTGAGGATGGCAAGATCTGATTCCATGGAGGGCTTTTACGGGGATCTTGCATCGCTTTTAAGCGATGTTAAGGCAAAACCTATGTATCCTGATTTCCCGTCTCAAGTCATGTCCATGGACGAGGCAATGCTTCGCTTTCATCAGCTTTGCCACTACCAGAGCACCTACGGTGTCGAAGAGATAGCCAGGTGGTTCGGCCAGGACTATAAGGTCAAAAAAGGCTGGATAAAAGAGGATGAAGCTCTTCTGAAAGCAAAGATTCTAGAGCTCATAAATGAAAAGGATGAGTATACTCTTCCTTTGGAAAAGCTTTTAAGAAAGCCTGAGAAGATCACTTTGCAGGAGACTGAAATAGTAAGGGAGGCACTAGTTCATACAGACCTTGGATCCCTGGACCTCGATATACCCTTCAATCGCAACCTGATGCCGGTCT
>CAZTHD010000092.1:0-5771 GCA_964613315.1 uncultured Oscillospiraceae bacterium
TCTCATAACTTCATTCATTGTCTGTCTGTATATCACGGTATTATCCCTCACCATCATAGGAGGTATAAAAAAGAAGACCCTTTGCGCCATGGCAGGAACGGCCGCAGGAACGGCTTTTGCCGCTCTTTTCGGGCTTCTTGCTCAGCTGCTTCTTCGCATAGACGGACTTCGTTTGAGCGACGTGGAGCTGCTTCTTCAGATGAGGCAGTCCGGCGAAAGCCTCATAGGCCTACGCGGCCTTCTCATAGCGGGAGTCATGATCAGCGCCCTAGGCGCAGTCATGGACGTTGCAATGAGCATTTCGTCAGCTCTTTCCGAGATAAAAGAAGCAAATCCCTCATACAGCTTCAAAGAGCTTTTCTCATCGGGTATGAACATAGGAAGGGATATGGTCGGTACAATGACCAACACTCTTATACTCGCTTTCATGGGAAGCAGTTTTACCCTCATAATCTACCTTTACTCTTTGGGTTTGTCATTTTGGCAGCTCATGAGTTCTGCCTTCGTATCCCTTGAGGTAGTGAGCAGCATATCCTGCAGCATAGGACTCATACTTGCGATACCTCTGACTGCAGCCATAGCTGCGGCAGTGTACGGGAAAAGGCAGGAATTTTAAATGATATATTTTATATACGTATATACAAAAGGAGGAAATTAATGAAAGGAAAAAACATCAAACGCGTCGTGGCTCTTGCCCTTGCAATGGTCGTGGCGTTTGCTGTGCTGCCCGGAGGAGTTTTCAGGCTTTTCGCAGACACTGTCAGTCTTGAAAAGCTCAGCGAAGCTCCCGGGGACGGAGACCGTGTGGTCATCTATCATGCGACCGGCGGAGTCCTCGGCACGGCAGCCAGCGGAAGCAAACTGGCAGCAGTTGCTGCAGCTCCCGATGAAGAAGGAAAGATAGCTCTTGCAGAGGGCATGGCTCTTCTTACAGTAGGAGTAAGCGACGGCCAGTACACATTCAGTCTCGAAGACGGTACATATCTTACTTCGGGAGAAACGGGAAACAAATTGAGCTTTGAGTCTGAACTTTCAGATCTTGGCAGATGGACCCTTGAGCATCAGGAGGACGGCAGCTGGTATCTGATGAACGTAGGCGCTGCATACAACGGGAACCATAACCAGGCTCTCGAGTACTACAACGGCTTTACTACATACGGAGTGAAGACAAACAATGCAGCCTACAAGTTCGACTTCTATGGACCCGAAGAGGCAGACGATCATCTCGTACCGGACGGCGACTATGTCATCTACAACCCGGCACACAACGTAGCGGTATCTGCTGAATACAGCGGATATTACAACAAGGCTGAGAGCATCACCATAGAAGACGTTACGATAGTGCAGGAGGTCCCTGAAAGCCTTATCTGGCACGTGACTAACAACGAAGACGGCACTTTGACCATCTCCTATGGTGAACAGAACTGGGGTATGGCCGCATCCTATTCGAGTATCACTTTAGGCGCTGAGAACGATACCTGGGAACTCATCGAGACGGAAACCGAAGGTCTTTATCTCATCAAGAACGTGGGTAGAGAGCTCTACGTAGAGTACTATGCCAAGAATGCGAACTTCTCCGGATATGCAAATCTTGCGCAGATAGATCTCTTCCAGTTCAACTTCGTACCTGCTAAGGTACAGGAGGAAGAGGAAGGCGTTCTCAAAGACGGAGACCAGGTGGTCATTTATAATCCCGGCGAAGGAGCGTCTCTCGGTATGCCCAATGAGCTGGGCTCAGCTCTTGCCCAGGCTCCGACGGAGATAGAAGACGGCAAAGCCATAGCGACCAACGGAGCGAGGGTCTTTACCGTAGGGGTCGATGGAGACTGCTACACCTTCTATTCAGGAGATGAAGGATATCTTGCGACCAATAATGGAGAATCTCTGTTCTTCGTGAAAGATCTGGCAGACGATGCAGCTACAGCCTGCACTTACTGGACTCTGACGCAGAACGGAGAATCATATATCATTTACAATAAGACAGCTAATTACAACGGCAGCAAAGTCTGCATCGAAGCATTCGGCGGAGCTTTCTCAGGATGGACCTTTAAATCGGCCGATAAGGATCTCTTCCTGTTCCAGTTCTACCCTGTGACGGAAGATACCCTGGTCGTAAACGGCATCGTTGACAAGCCCGAGGTCATATTCACTGAAAGGAATGCATACAAGCTTACTGATTACGAGCTTGAATTCAAGGTCGTATCTATCTTTAATTTCGATCTGCAGGCAACGCAAATAATAGTCAACGGCGAAGTGATGTACCCGGAGAGGGTATCCACTGCCGACCTGCTCAACTACACGATGATCCTTACCATTCCGGCTGAAATGCTGGAAGGAACCAGCCTTGAGATAGAGGTAAGAGCAGAAGACGAACACGGCGCTCCCATATCAGGGAGCATTTCGATCCCGATCATAGACGAGCCCTTCATCAAGGATATGACTCCTGAAAGAGGAGCAGAAACGGGCGATGACAAGCGTCCGGAGATCGGTGCAACGATCAGCAATTACGGAGAAAACCCGACCGTAGTCATGAAGATAAACGGTGAGGTCGTAAGCTCCGGATTCAATCTCGATACGGGAAGAGTCAGTTACATTCCGCCTCAGGACATGGAAGACGGAAAGGTGACTGTAGAGATCACGGTCACGAGAGCCGACGGAGTATCGAGCAAAGAACAATGGAGTTTCTGGATCGGAGAAGCAAGCTTCGCCCTGTACTTCGGACAGCTCCACAGCCATACGGCAGAATACTCTGACGGAGCGGGGACTCTTGCAGCAGCCCTTGAATATATAGCGAATCTCCCGGAGTCTGCTAACGTACAGTTCGTTGCGTTTACGGATCATTCCAACTATTTCGATACGAGCGGAAGCCCCAACCCTGAAGCGGCTCTTTACGATACGACTCAGATGACGGCCGAAAGCCTTGCGAAGTGGGATACGTACACAAGGCTCACAAGAGAGTTCAATGAGAGCCACAGCGATGTGATAGCCCTTTCCGGATTCGAAATGACCTGGTCAGGAGGCCCAGGACACATCAACACCTTTGTGACTCCTGGTATAGTCTCAAGAAACAACAAGACTCTCAACAACAAGACGAACGATGCGGGTATGAAGGCATATTATGCGCTGCTCGATGCTCCTGAACTTGAAGATTCCATAAGCCAGTTCAACCATCCGGGAACGACCTTCGGAAACTTCAAGGATTTCGCATACTACGATCCCGTGACCGATTCCAGGATGTACCTCGTTGAGGTAGGAAACGGCGAAGGACAGATAGGAGCCGGCGGATATTATCCCAGCTACGAACAGTACGTGATGGCTCTCGACAAAGGATGGCACGTCGCCCCCACCAATAACCAGGACAACCACAAGGGATCATGGGGCAATGCAAACAATGCCCGTGACGTCATAATCACAGATGACTTCAGCGCAGAAGGGCTCTATGCGGCAATACGCCAGTACAGAGTTTACTCTACAGAGGACAAGAACCTTGAGGTTCTTTACAATGTCAACGAGCTGCCCATGGGAAGCATCATAAGCGAAGTTCCTGAATCTCTCGACTTAAGCGTCAGCGTATACGATCCTGACGGAAACGACTCCATAACAAAGGTGGAAGTCGTAGTCAACTCAGGAAAAACGATCTATACATGGAACGATCCTTCGGAACTTGCTTCAGGAGAGCTCAGCGTGACCCTTGATCCTGATTACAGCTACTATTTCATAAGAGTGACTGAAGGAGACGGAGATCTTGCAGTCACAGCTCCTGTATGGGTAGGAGAAAGCCTCAAGCTCGGTATATCATCCTTCGAATCCGGAACGGATATCCCTGTTACGGGAGAAGCTGTAAAACTTACGACGACTCTCTTCAACAGTGAGACATCTGATGCGACGGTCACGTCTCTTACATATACCGTCGACGGAAGTGAAGTCGTTTATACTGATACTACCGGCTACACTGTTCCCAAGTCCGGAACTGTAAGCGCTGAGTACCAGTATACTCCTCTTAAGGCAAAACTTACGAAGATCACTGTTACGGCAGTCGTCGAGCTCGAGGGTAAGGAATACACCTTCACCAAGGATGTAGAACTCGACGTTAAGGATGCAGACAGCCTCGTATACGTAGGTATCGACGCATCTCATTACAACGAGTACGTATCAGGAAACTACAAAGATTCCATGGGCAATTTCGCTCTTCTCGCATCTGAGTACAGCGTCAGAGTAGTGACCCTTGAAACCAGCGAAGATCTCATAGCTGCATGCGGCAATGAGAAGTACAAAGGTCTCATTTTCACGGCTCCGAGCCGCAGGCTTGAAGCTGCCCAGCAGGCTCTCCTTTACTACACTGATGAAGAGATCGCGGCAGTGAAGAGCTTCAATGAAAACGGCGGATTCGTGGTCGTAGCCGGATGGTCAGATCACTATGAGAACTATCCGGACGTTCTCGGAGATATGGATGCATCCCTTCATATGGCAGCCGTTCAAAACAGCCTCCTGGAAGCTTTGGGAACAGAGCTGAGAGTAAACGACGACGCAACCCACGACGATTCACTTAACGGAGGACAGACACAGCGTCTTTACTTCAACGCGTACAATATGGACAATTTCCTTATGGAAGGTGTTGAAGTAGACGAAGAATATCCGAACGACAGGCTCTATACAGAAGTGTACAGCCATTACGGCGGATGCTCCATCTCTACGACCAGCGGCAGCGTGCCTGAAACAGTCACACCGGCAGTATTCGGACATGCAACAACGTATTCCAAGGATTCCGATAACGACGGAATAGGCGGAAGTTCTATCCCCAAATATCTCTATGCAGAGGGAGATGAAAGACTTCTAATAACTGCTACAGACGAGCAGGAAGGAAAGGGAGTCATAGTTGTATCCGGAGCGGCATTCATGTCCAACTTCGAAGTGCAGGCTACCATCGAGGACAGCAATGCCGAAAAGAACTACGCAAACTACAAAGTCTGCGAGAACCTCCTCAAGAGGCTCAATCCCATGACGATAACGCCTATCGCAGAAGTAAGAGAGATCACGGAGCCCGGATACCTGTTCACCATCGAAGGTATCGTAACGTCCAACGCTTCAGGCTACGACAAGGATACAGCCTTCTTCGACTGCATCTACGTACAGGATGAAACAGCAGGTATCTGCTGCTTCCCTGTGGCCGGAGAGTACAAGATAGGCGACGTGGTAAGGATCACTGGATCCACTGATTTCTATCAGGCAGAGCCTGAACTTCAGGTAAAGAGCATAGAAACGATAGGAGAAGCTGAGTGTCCTGATCCGGAAGAGATCACAGCGGCTCAGGAAAATGACCGTAGCAAAGAAGGACTCCTCGTTAAAGTCAGCGGTACCATCACTCAGGTGGACGTTGTCGACGGACAGCTTCAGACCATCCTGTATACAGACGATTCAGGCGAGACAGGAAGGATATTCATCGACGGATACATCACTACCATAGCAGCCGGATACGAAGACGTTGCAAATGCTGCAGTCGGAAACAAGGTGACGGCTATAGGACTTGCATCCTATGACGACACCTTCAATGCACCTGAAGGTCCGTTCCCGAGAATAAGGATCAGGAACAGGGCTGACGTCGTCTGTGAGGCAGTTGAAGAAGAACTGACAGTCCTGCCTTATTCTGAAACTGCATTCACTGAAGGTGAAGATTACGTGGTAAGCGGCAGGGATGTCACTGTAAAGGGTAACAGGATAGTCAAGATAGGCTATTTGGACGGCGATTCTTACGTGCTCTGCGATCTTACGAT
>CAZTHD010000093.1:0-5726 GCA_964613315.1 uncultured Oscillospiraceae bacterium
ATTTGCTTTGTATGAAAACTCCTAAAAAGTCATGGTGCTAAACTCTAAAGACGGGAGAAAATGGGTATAAAAATCTAAATATATCTAAATAATTTCGAGCGGACGGTATAAATAAATCTTTACAAAACCGTCCGCTTGTGTTTTAATAACATGTCAACTAAAGATACCTTTCACGTAGATGTCCGAATCTCCGACGGCTTCTCCGTTTAAGGCGAACGAAAGTAAAGGAGTTTATTTTTATGCTTACAAAAGAGAAAAAAGAAGAAATCATGAAAGAATTTGCAACCTGTGAAAACGATACAGGTTCCCCTGAAGTTCAGGTAGCAGTTCTTACTTACAGGATCAATGACCTCAATGAGCACCTCAAGACTCACGCAAAGGACAACCATTCACGTCGCGGACTTCTCAAGATGGTCGGACACAGAAGAAACCTTCTTGCATATCTGAGAGAAAAGGACATCGAGCGTTACAGAAGCCTTATCGCAAGACTTAACTTAAGAAAGTAATTAATTTGAGGCGGAGACATGGGGTCTCCGCCTTAGTTTGTTGGTAGGAGAAAATATGAGATTTACAGATTACAGAACATTCAGGACTGCGATCGGAGGCAGACTGATGGAGCTCGAGATCGGAAAGGTCTGCGAGCAGACAAACGGCCAGGTATGGGTCAGATACGGTGATACCGTAGTAAACGTTACAGCATGCGCATCTAAAACTCCAAGAGAAGGAGCAGATTTCTTCCCGCTTTCCTGCGATTATGAAGAAAAACAGTATGCTCAGGGCAAAATACCGGGCGGTTTTATCAAGAGAGAAGGAAGACCGGCTGACGCTGCAATACTCAAATGCAGACTTATGGACAGACCTCTTCGTCCTCTTTTCCCGAAGGGATTCTACAATGACGTAGAAGTACAGGCAACGGTAATGTCAATGGATCTTGACTGCGCGCCGGAGATCTGCGCAATGATAGGTTCATCAGTTGCTCTGGCTATTTCTGACATCCCCTGGGACGGCCCCACGGGTTCAGTACATATCGGTAGAGTAGACGGACAGTTCGTCATCAACCCGACTCTCGCTCAGAGAGAAGTATCCGATCTTTCAATGTACGTAGCAGGTACTGAAGAAGCAATCATGATGGTAGAAGCAGGAGCTCAGGAGATCCCTGAAGACGTCATGCTCGACGCTATCATGTTCGGACATGAAGAAATACAAAAGATATGCAGATTCATCAAGGACATCGTTGCAGAAGTTGGCAAGCCTAAGATGGAGATCGAGCTCTACAAACCCGCAGATGAGATCGATGCTGCAGTAAGAGAATATGCATCTTCGAAGATGCATGACGCTATCCTCACTTTCGACAAACAGGAAAGACTCGACAATATGGATGCCGTCGATGAAGACACGATGGAGCATTTTGCAGAAGTTTATCCTGAAGGCGCAAAGGATATAGCTGCCGTTCTTTATAACATCCGTAAAGAGCAGGTAAGAGGAATGATACTTGACGAAGGTATCAGACCGGACAACAGAAAACTCGACGAGATAAGACCGATCTGGTGCGAGACAGGACTTCTTCCCAGAACTCACGGATCAGGACTTTTCAAGAGAGGACAGACTCAGGTACTTTCTGTATGTACCCTTGGTACTCTCGACGACGCACAAAGACTCGAAGGACTTTCAGAAGAAACCGAGAAGAGATATATGCATCAGTACAACTTCCCGGGCTTTTGCACAGGCGAAGCTAAACCTCCCCGTTCACCGGGAAGAAGAGAGATAGGACATGGAGCTCTTGCAGAAAGAGCACTCCTTCCCGTCATTCCTTCAAAGGAAGAGTTCCCTTATGCTATAAGAGTAGTATCTGAAGTACTCTCATCCAACGGTTCAAGTTCACAGGCATCAGTATGCGGCAGCACTCTTGCTCTCATGGATGCCGGTGTTCCCATCAAGAAGCCTGTAGCAGGTATAGCAATGGGACTCATCGAAAGAGTCAAGGAAGACGGAACTTCTGAAATGGCTATACTTTCCGATATCCAGGGAATGGAAGACTTCCTCGGCGACATGGACTTCAAAGTTGCAGGAACTGAGGACGGCGTTACAGCCATCCAGATGGATATCAAAGTACACGGACTTTCAAGAGATATACTCTGGAAGGCTCTTCAGCAGGCAAAAGAAGGCAGAATGTTCATCATGAAGCAGATGCTTGAAGAGATCGCAGAACCCAGAGCAGAACTCTCTAAGTATGCACCCAGGATCTTCACGATGCACGTACCTGAAGACAAGATCAGACTCGTCATCGGAAAGGGCGGAGATACCATCAACGGCATCATTGCAAGAACAGGCGCTACAGTGGATATCGAAGACGACGGTACTGTATATATCGCATCACCGGATCTCGATTCTCTGGAAGCTGCAAAGAAAGAGATCGAGCTTGTTATCGCAGATATCGAGCCGGGCAAGATCTATACAGGAAAAGTCGTACGTCTCATGGACTTCGGAGCATTTATCGAGTGCCTCCCCGGAAAAGACGGACTTCTCCACATTTCAAAGATCTGCAAGGCGAGAGTCGAAAAAGTCACCGATATGCTCAACGTCGGCGATATAGTTACAGTAAAATGCAGCGAGATAGACGAGCAGGGCAGAGTAAACCTTACAATGATAGGTCTTGAAGATACTCCTATAATCAAAGCAGGAGAACAGGAATAAAACTCTGAATCGATAAAAGATCAGCAAGATAAAGACTTATGTTAACAGCAGGAAAATTTGAAAAAGTCTCAGAGCGTCAGTATGAAGAAGATACTGACGCTTCTGGTACTTATGAAAACGTAACTCTCCCTAAAAGAGCAACTAAAGGATCCGCAGGTTACGATATAATATCACCTAAATCTTTTGTTCTCGCTCCCGGTGAAAGTACAAAAATTGCGACAGGCCTCCGTGTTAAGATGGAACCGGGTTGGGTACTTTTCATACTGCCAAAGAGCGGACTGGGAACAAAATTCCGTTCCCAGCTCGATAATACCTGCGGAGTGATCGATTCAGATTACTATAACGCAGACAATGAAGGTCATATAATCATCAGTATGACCAATGATTCCAAGTCGAACAAAACCATGGAGATCATCGCAGGAAAAGCATTCGCCCAAGGCATATTTTTGCCTTACGGTATAACTGAAGATGATGAAGCCCAAGGGGAAAGAAAAGGCGGATTCGGTTCAACGGGAGTTTAAACATGATAAAAAGAGAGGATCTGGAAAAAAGAGAATACTTGTTTCTGTCTGAATTTGCAACTAAAGCAAAAGAAAGCAAGGGGAGGATATATCCTGAAAACGAGTGTGATCTCAGGACCTGCTTCCAAAGAGACAGGGACAGGATAATACATTCAAAGGCACTGAGACGAATGATGCACAAGACCCAGGTGTTCCTTGCACCAGAAGGAGATCATTACAGGACAAGGCTGACTCATACACTTGAAGTTGCTCAGATCGCAAGGACCATAGCCAGAGGTCTGGCTCTCAACGAAGATCTTACAGAAGCGATAGCCATGGGCCACGACCTTGGACATACGCCATTCGGACATAACGGAGAAGAGTTCCTGAATGAAATACATCCGGGCGGATTCGACCATGCCAGGCAGAGCTTAAGAGTCGTAGACGTGCTGGAAAAAACTTCTTCAGGTAAATCTCTCAATCTGTCATGGGAAGTTCGCGACGGGATACTTAATCATGGAAGCAAGGCAAATCCAGGAACGCTCGAAGGCAAGATAGTAAGTCTTTCAGACAGGATCGCATATATCAACCATGATATAGACGATGCGCTCAGAGCTCAAGTCATAACTTTAGACGAGATCCCGAAAGAATGTCTTGAACTATTCGGATATACTCACGGCGAGAGGATCAACAGCCTCGTAATGGATATAATCGAGAATTCAGACGGTAAAAACGGCATCTTCCAGTCTGAAGACCACGCAAGAGAAATGAACCGTTTGAGAGACTGGATGTTCGAGCACGTATACAAAAATCCGGAAGTCAAGAAAAATGCGGAACTCGAAAAAGTACAGACTTTGATTTTTGCTCTTTATGAATACTACGTCAAGAATCCGGATAAACTTCCTAAAGAATATCAGGAGTTCCTTGACGAATGGGGAAAGAATGAAGTTGCAAAAGATTATCTGGCCGGTATGACTGACAGATATGCTCTGTTCATGTACGATAAGCTATTCGTTCCGGCCGGATGGAATCTCAGAAATTGACAAGCATAAAAAAAGGAAATTGTCAAGCTACGTTGAATAATTAGGGAAGTGGATTGGAGATATAAATGCCTAACTATTCAAGCGCAGTTGAAGAAATCAAATCAAGGTGTAATATCGTTGATGTTATAGGGTCAGTCGTGACTCTAAAACGGGGTGGCAGTTCATACATGGCCTGCTGTCCGTTCCACAACGAGAAAACACCTTCTTTTAGTGTGTCGGAGAGCAAACAGTTCTACCACTGCTTCGGCTGCGGAGAATCCGGAGACGTATTTTCTTTCGTACAGAAGTACTACAACCTTACTTTTACGGAAGCAGTGGAAAAACTCGCTGCCCAATATGGAGTAGTCATAGAAAGAGAAACCAGCGTTTCTTCCCGCAAAAGAGCAGAGATGCTTGAAGTAAACAGGCTCGCAGCCAAGTATTTCTTTGACAATATAAAAGTACCTAATAACGAAGGATATAAGTATATCACGGGAAGAGGTATCACTCCCGAGACTATAAAAGAGTTCGGATTGGGATATACAGGCACCAATTTCTACGGCCTTTACGATCATCTTAAAAAGAACAAAGTATCTGAGGAAACCATGATCGAACTGGGTCTGGTTTCAAAAAACGATAAAGGCAGGATCTACGATAAATACCGCAGCAGACTCATGTTCCCGATCATAGATACTAGGGGAAAGATAATAGGCTTCGGCGGAAGGATAATTGGAGACGGAGAACCAAAATATCTAAATTCATCCGAATCTACTGTATTCCTTAAGAAAAACAACTTATATGGCCTGAATATGGCTAAATCATCCATTCAGCAGGAAGGATATGCCTTTCTTGTTGAAGGGTATATGGACATGGTGAGCCTCTATCAGAACGGAGTATGCAACGTAGTTGCTTCCCTTGGTACCGCACTTACAGAGAACCAGGCAAAGCTTTTGAAAAGATACTGCAGTAAAGTCGTACTTTGTTACGATGCTGACGCTGCCGGAATAAAAGCAGCCATAAGGGGCATAGACGTATTGAGAGCTGCCGATATGGAAGTCAAAGTTCTTCACGTAGAAAATGCAAAAGATCCGGACGAATACGTAAAGAAATTCGGTAAGGAAGCTTTCATGGATCTCATGATCAACAAATCGCTTGATCACGTAGATTACAAAGTCGCCCTTATACAAAAAAAATACAATAGGAAAAACAACAGCGAAAACGTAAAGTTCATCAAAGCTGTAGCGTCTGTGCTCAGCACGCTCACTCCTGCGGAACAGGAAGTCTATACAAAATATCTTTCAGACAAGCTGAGCATTTCCGAAGATACGCTCCTTAAGGAGACCAGCGCTGCAGCAAAAAGCAATGTACGCGAAGAATCAAAAGCTGAAAACAAAGAAAAGAAACCGGTAAGAAAGCTGTCTAAGTCGGATTTGAATCTCGAAAAGATGATGCTTAAACTCTCATATACAAAGAGCGAATATTTCAAAGAATTCGATATGTATGATGAAGC
>CAZTHD010000094.1:0-5721 GCA_964613315.1 uncultured Oscillospiraceae bacterium
ATATTTTACAACTCTTTCAAACACTATCACCGGACTTGCCTCCGCATTCATCATTCCTTACGCTGTAAACGGCATAAGGCTCAAGCGTTTCACATATCCTAAGTGGATGTCCATGTTTCATTATGCGGGCACTATATGCACTACGCTTACCTTCGTTTTTGCGATCTGTTTCATTTTGCCTTTTGACAGAAAGATGGCGATAGGGGTATATAACTTCTATCTTCATTTTATCTGTCCTCTTGCCGTAATGATATCTTTTCACATGGTTGAAGCAAAGTACCATTATTCTGCAAGAGATACACTGATCTGCCTCATTCCATTTTTTATTTACGCTGTGGTTTACACTGTTATGGTGGTTTTCATAGGAGAAGCAAACGGAGGATGGAAAGATCTTTATATGCTCACAGTATACGTGCCTGTTTACGTCAGCGCCCCCGGGGTCATACTTCTTGCTTTGGCGGTTGCCTTCGTCATAAGGAAAACGTCGAATACGATCATAAGAAAAAGGCAGGAATATATGCTTTCTGCCTTTGATAACAAAGAATTCGATCCTGTGGAACTAAAAATAGAGGTGTTCGGTCTTGGAAGGCTGTATGGACACCGTGACGACGAAGACGATCTGACGGTGCCTTATGATATCCTGAATGCTTTAGCTGATAAGTATGATCTTGATATTTATGATCTGATATCCATCTATACCCGGGGACTTATCGACGGAGTAAAAGAAAAGTCAGTAAATAATTAAAGGTTGAAAAGATATGAAAAGCGGTCTGCATTCGAACAGGCCGCTTATACTTTATTCTTCGCTTTCTTCCTCAGATTCAAGTTTTTCTATATACAGCTTTTCGATCCTGCGATCTTCTATGCTGAGTATCTTCACCTTCAGACCTTCGTCTTCAAAGCTGTCTCCGTTTTCAGGATAGGTCTCAAAGTGCTCTAAAGCCCATCCTCCGACAGTTTCTGATTCTGCTTCGAATTCGTCTTCGTCTATATCTACGAGTTCGCAGAAGTCTGATATTGCAAGATCACCGTCTACTTCGAACTTGGTCTCAGAGAGTTCTTTAACGTCTTCTTCGATCTCGTCTGTTTCGTCCCAGATATCTCCGACTATCTCTTCGAGTATGTCTTCCATGGTCACGACGCCTGTAGTACCGCCGTATTCATCGCAGACGATGGCAAGATGTATCTGTTTTTCTCTGAGCTGATCCAGAACTGAAGTGAGCCTAGTCGCCTTATATACGTAAAGGGGCTCCATGAGCATGTTAGATATGTCTACACTTTCGCTTTCAGTCCTTGCCTTGAGGTAGCGGTTAGTATAGAGTATGCCGATGATATTATCTATGCTGTCCTTGTATACGGGTATCCTCGAGCATCCGGATTCGAATATTATCTTCTCTATATCCTTAGGATCGTCGTCAATATCTATGCTTACGAGGTCGACTCTTGATGTCATTACTTCCACTGCCGATACGTCAAGGAAGTCTATGGCAGCCTGGATGAGATCCGACTGATCCTCATCTAGAACGTCTTCGTCTTCGGCAGTCTCTATGATGGAGCTAAGCTCTTCGATAGCTTCGTCTATGGCATCGTCTTCGTCCACGTCTTCTTCTTCAGTCCTCATATTTTTCGTCATGAGATTTATGATGAATACCACGAACTTGATGATGGGCGTGAGTATTATCTCAAGGAATCTTATGGGGTAGGCGAAGGAGAGGGCCATGTGAGTCGCTCTCTTTTTTGCTATGATCTTCGGTATGGTCTCACCGAAGATTATGACCATGATGGTTATAACGAGGGTGGAGAGCCATGCCAGTTTATCATTTCCGAAGATCTCAATGATCAATATGGATCCAAGGGATGATGCGGCTATATTAACAAGGTTGTTTCCTATGAGTATGGCTCCGAGGGCATCATCGAACTTTTCCAGTATCTTATTGGCTTTTATCGCTTTTTTCTCTCCTGCATCCTTAAGATTTTCTATGCGGAGCTTGCTGCAGGAAGAAAAGCTCATTTCAGATGCGGAGAAGAATGCGGAAAGTATGATGCAAAGAAGCAATCCGCCTATGAGAAGTGCTATAGTCATTCTTCTTCACCTCCCTGCGGTTCGTCTTCATCCCAGATCTCTCCGACGAGTTCTTCTAGTATGTCTTCCATAGACACAAGACCGAGAACTTTATCCTGCCTGTTCTTGACTATGGCAAGGGTATATTTGTGGTCGGCCATGAGCTTTAGGATGTCATCGATGTTATAGTCTCTTCTGAATATGAGAGCTTTCTGGAGGAGGCTCCTGACGTCTATATCATTTCCTTTTTGTATATATTCGATCATGAAGTCCCTAATCTGAAGTATTCCTATTATATTGTCGAATTCGTATTCGTAAACTGGTATCCTGCTGTGAGTCTGGTCCTTGATGAGGGTAAGTATCTCATCGGGGGTCTGGTCTATGTCTATGGCAAAGATCTTTTCTCTGGGCGTGAATATGCCTGAGACTGTCTGGTCTCCGAATTCTATGGCTGACTGTATGAGATCGGATTCGTCTTCTTCTAGAGTTCCTTCTTCCGCCATGTCGTCAATGATGTCGTAGATCTCGTCTTCTGTTACGCTGACTTCCTGTTCGCTCTTCGTGAGCTTTGATGCAAGGCTGCCGATGGCAGCAAGAAGTGAAGAAAGAGGAGTGAGCAATTTCATTAGAAGGACGAGTATGTGTCCGTGGGAGAGGGTGAACTTCTCGGGGGTCTTTTTGGCAATGCTCTTAGGGAGCATTTCTCCGAAAAAGAATACGAGAAGGGTCATGATGAAGGTACTCAAAGTGACCCAGGATATTCCATATAATCTGGTCACCATTACTGTCACGATGGACGCGGCAGATATATGTACTATGTTTGTACAGATGAGTATGGTAGTGATAGCCCTGTCAAAATTGTCAAGGGCATAGAGAGCATCGTCTGCGCGGTAGTCTCCGCGGTCTGATGCGGTTTTGAGTTTGACTCTGGATACGCTGGCTAGAGCCGTTTCGGTAACGGCAAACCAGGCTGCCAGATAAATTAGAGCAGCGACTGCAAAATATGATATTCGAGGGTCGGGGTCTGACATATTGTAAAAAAATAACTCCTTGTTCTTAAAAAAATAGGCTGAAGATCACTTCAGCCTGTGTCATTCTTTAGTAGTAATTAAGCTCTGGTTACTTTGCCGGATCTGAGGCAATGTGTGCAGACGTTCATGTGGCGAACTGTTCCGTTTTCGGAAACTCTTACTGACTGAATGTTTGCATCCCATTTTCTTCTCGTACGTCTTACGGAGTGGGATACGTTGTTTCCGGACACCTGTCCTTTACCACAAATCTCACATTTTCTTGACATCTATGTGCACCTCCTGTATAGCTTTTTTATGTATCAAATCTCGTACTTAACACAATAAAGAAACGAACTTTCTGATTCGTGACCTTGGAATTATAGCATAGCGATATTTATTGTGCAAGAACTTTGTGTTAAAATATTTGCGATTAAATTTACGTATTTTAGGTGTTTTATCATGCTTTATCAGGAAACGAACGACTACGGTGTAATTTCTATAGATAATACCTTTCTCAACCAGATAATAAAGGAAGCCTTAAAGCCTTATGAAAAGAAAGCCTGGAAGGCTCACTACAAAGGCAAGACTTCTGATTTTCTCATCAAGCTCGGCAATATAGACGCTCTTGCGGAGCAGGAGATAAAACAGACTGAAGAAGGCATATATATCAAGACTTATCTCATAGTGAAATTCGGATCTAGTCTTGGGACCATAGCCGGCGCCGTTATAAACGAGATCGCTGACGTCCTCGGAAACGATCTCGAGCTTGAGATAGACGATATAGTAGTCGAGATATCAGGCCTCAAGATGGAAAAAGGCATAGTAAAAAGAAGCATCAAATACAGCTATAGACAGGATGACAGCGAAGAACAGCACTGAGATCAGCATATATTCAAATATCTCTAACATAAAAGGATTCGGTCCTAAAAAGGCCGGATCGTTTTCTGCTGCGGGGATAGATACTCTTGAGGATATGCTCTACTATTACCCGAGGTCCTATGAAGACTACAGGACCATAAAGGACAGCTGCGACTGCAAAGACGGAGATACGATCCTTCTTAAGGGTAAAGTCCTAATGGTAAACAAGGGAAAGGGTTACGGTTCAAAGAGGACCCTCCACGTGCTTGCAGAAGACCATACGGGAAGATTCGAGATCCTTTTCTTCGGAGCCGCATATCTTTCAAAGGCCTTTAGCGTCGGCGCCGAGTATACTTTCTTCGGTAAAGTTAAGGTGCAAAACGGAAGAGTCACCATGTTCCATCCTGACTTTTCAAAGTTCGACGGAAGCGAGAAGGGCATCATCCCCGTATATCCCCTGAGGAAGGATCTTAAACAAAAAGATCTCAGAAAACTCTCAGAACTGGCCTGCGACCATGCCGATGAAATAGAAGAGAGCCTTCCGCTGAAAGTTGTTTCCGATATGAACGTATGCAGCAATGCATATGCCTTAAAGAACATTCATTATCCTCAGGACGAGAACGGATATAAAGAAAGCAGATACAGACTCGTATTCGAAGAGCTTTTCGATCTTAAAGTTGCTCTTTCCCTTTCAAGGTCAAGAGGAGAAGTGAAAGGTAAAGGACTTGTCATTAATTCAGGCAAGGCCGAAAGCTTCGTTTCCACGCTTCCATATGAGCTTACAGGGGCTCAGAAAAGAGCTCTTTTTGAAGTCCTTTCAGACATGAGATCGGAAAAGGCCATGAACCGTCTCATACAGGGCGATGTGGGTTCAGGAAAGACGGCTGTGGCCATGGCGGCCCTTGCAGAGGCTGTTTATGCCGGATATCAGGGCCTTTTCATGGCTCCGACAGATATTCTTGCAAGGCAGCATTTCGAGACCCTCAAATCGGCGTTTTCTTCTTTGAATATAAACGTGGTGCTCTTGACGTCTTCAATGCCCGCAAAGGAAAGAAGGGCAGCTCTTGAGAGCATTAAAAGCGGAGAAGCCCAGATCATAACCGGTACCCACGCCCTCATATCCGAAGGAGTTGAGTATTATAACGTAGGCCTTGTCATAACGGACGAGCAGCACAGATTCGGTGTGTCTCAAAGAAAGAAATTAAGCGCTAAAGGTAACAATCCTGACATACTCGTCATGACTGCTACTCCCATACCGAGAACTTTAGCTGTAGTGCTCTATGCTGACCTTGATATTTCAGTTATTGACGAACTGCCTCCGGGAAGAAAAGCCATAAAGACTCTCTCATATACAGAAAAGAAGCGAGCTGATGCATATAAGCTGCTTATGGATGAGATAGCAAAGGGCAGGCAGGCATATATAGTTGCGCCATTCATTGAGGATTCCGAGACCGTCCAGGGAAGATCGGCTGTGACCCTATATGAAGCCTTCTTAAAAAAGCATCCTGAAATATCCTGCGGCCTTCTCCACGGAGATCTTCCCCAGGATGAAAAAGATAAAGTGATGGAGCAGTTCAAGGACGGAGAGATATCTGTCCTTATCTGTACCGTTGTCATAGAAGTAGGTATAGACGTTCCCAACGCCAGCGTCATGCTCATAGAAAACGCGGAAAGATTCGGTCTTGCACAGATGCACCAGCTAAGAGGAAGAGTAGGAAGGGGTCCTTACGAATCGTACTGCCTCATATGCAGCGGGGAAGAGTCTGAAATTTCGAAAGAGAGGGTCAAGAC
>CAZTHD010000095.1:0-5714 GCA_964613315.1 uncultured Oscillospiraceae bacterium
TTCAAAACAAAAGCAGCGGCGCCCATACCGCTGCTATAATTCCTGTCATAGCTCTTAAATATATTCTCTTCCTGTGCAGGTGCGCCACAAAGCGTAATACCTTATGCCTATATTCTCCACCTTGGAGTTTATATGTACCTCCACGATTTGATCCTTCCAGGTAAAGAACAATCTGGTGGATCTGAAAAGAGAGAGCTTTTGTATATCGGCCCAATAGTACGTGGAGTATTCTCCTTCTTCTTTGGGTCCGTTCTCTATGATGGCATTAGGGACCTCGAGCCTGTCTCCGTATACCCTGATGCCGTCGTCTACGCAAAGGGGCTCCTTTGTGGTATTGGCTATCCTCTTCGCATTGTCCCTCAGATATTTCTTCTGCCAGCGGGACCATGCAAGTACGCTTATCTTTCCGCCCGCATCTCTAAGATCCGCAGGAACGTCGTCAAGGCCCAAGGGTTTCCTTTCGCATTCCTTTTTAGGATTCAGATATCCTTCTTCGTCATATATCCAGGAAGCTCCGCAGCCGCAGCTGAATCTGTCGCCCTTCGAGCTTAGGTCTCCTATCGTTCCGCATTCTGGGCATACGTAAAGACTTGCTTCCAGCCCTTCGGCAAGGGCCCTGCATCTGTATTTCCAGTGCCTCTTTTCCTGCTCTTCATATGCGTTGACGTAAAGATCTCTCTTTATAAGCTCATAGATCTCGTCGACGGACATCTTATCCAGTTCTTCTCTCGAATACTCTCCGGCGACCTCTCCATAGGTGCGGCCGCGCCTTTTGACCATCGACCATCTGGGGGTCTTTAAAAAGCCTCCGACCTTTCTCATGGTTATGAGGGCTCCATCGGCCTCTTTTACAAGTTCTGCGGTCCTTTTTGATATGAAGCCCGTTTCTCCGTCCCAGGTCACGTTGCCTTCGGGATACATGGCTACGGGTATGCCCGCTGCAAGGGATTCTTTTACGGCCACAATGACGTCGTCTGCAGGCGCTCCTTTTTTCCTCGGGATGGGGTTTGCCAGCCATTTTACGAAGCAACCGGGAAATCCTCTCATTATATTCGCAGAAGCCACGAAACGCATGAAACGCCTCAGGGCAATGACGTCGAGGAGGGGATCGAGGTTCATGGTGTGATTGGCAAGGAGCAGCCAGGTGTCGGATTTGGGCTTATACGGCTTGTAGCTGAAGCCGGCTATTATGCGTATGATCCAGCCTATGAGTATCCTTATGATACCTATGGCTATTTTGTTGAATGTGAATCCTTTACGGACTTCTTTATATCTATCCATTATGTTTTTTCATAAATAACAGGCGGGCCCGCTGCCTTCTCAAAGCTTCCTTTGCGGCAGCAGTCCCGCCTGTTACGATCTATCTTTCTTTTATTTTTTCTTTTTGAACAGCGATCCTCTGAATATGACCACCTGCAGCAGCGCAAAATAAGCCGCGCATACGCCCATGATCATGAGCGCCGTGTTGGCGCTGGCTGCGTTCTTCGTGATATTGGTCGCAAGAAGCAGCATGGGGAAGCCCATGATGATGGCCGGGAAGTTCTGATATACAAGGTTCTCCGATGCGGGAGTCCTGAGGTCGGGATCCGCAGCCCTAAGAAGCATCATCCCGGTGCTGGCCGTTCCCGTCAGCATTCCGAAGAATGCAAAGAACTGGGAGTAGCTGTATTCGGGGAAGACCTTGTTGCATACTGCTCTTACGTAGACGAAGGTCACAACAGCTCCTACAGCTGCAAGTATCAGTATGGTGCCGATGAAGTTTGTGATAAGGTCTATCTGTATGGCGCATATGCCTGCGACTATCATGAGATCGAAGGCAAAGCCTGAGATCCTGTTGAGAAGGTATACGTTGAGATAGTCCTTCTTGAGCCATCCTATCTTTTTGAAAAGATTTAGGAAGGCCTTCACTATGACGGCTGAAAGTACGCCGAAGAGGAAGTTGAAACCGTAGACGGTGCCTATCATTCCTCCAGCGACCATGCCCAGCGCATACATGATCAAATATGCGATGCTGTAAGCGATCAAAACAAACGCGATCTGAATGGAAAGCTTATCTACGCTCTCGCTGTTGGGGACTTCATTTTCGCCCATGACCTCGGACATCTTGATGTCGAAGCTGTCGTCGGCTATGGTGAGTTTACCTTTTCTTCTGAGGTGGTTGAAGTTGGCAACGCCGAATATGCTCGCTACCAGGAAGCCCATGGCTGCGATGGAAAGACCCATGTTTGCAAAGGCTCCTCCGCCCAGCGCCGCATCAAAGTTCTTTCCTATGTTTAGAGCCTGTCCTGTTCCCTGTCCGTAACCGAAGGCGAGAAGTATCCCGCTTCCGGGAGCCATTCCGCTGATGATCCTCGATGCTATGATCGTTATGCCTATACCGAAGAAGGCCTGGATCAGATATCCCGATACGGTGAGGGCGCCAGAAGAAAGAACTTCTCCGGAACGCTTTTTGGTCACCTTGCCCTCTGAAGGTCTCAAAGTCATGGCCACGAAGCCTATGCCGAGGCAATGATAGGTCAAGACCTCCAGTATGGAGTTCCCCCTTCCCGCCGGTGAAAAGACCGGCAGGTTGAAGAGGTACGTTCCTTTGGTATAGAAACAGATGGTCGAAATGATCAGGACGATGATGCCGCCCAGAACCGAATTAGGTATTAGCTGCCTCTTGAAGAAAGGCACCTTAGTTTTGATGATATTGGCAAGCAATAGACTTGCGAACAGCACCCCAACCAAAAGCACAGGGCCCCATATACCTAAATCGTAAAAATTGACGCTTTCGTAAGTACTCATATTTATTCCTCGCTGTAGATGAAAATATTACACAACAAGGTAATTATACACTATTGTGTAGCGGGTTTCCAATTATTTCTTAGGAACCAGTTTTTCTTGTCCGCCCATGTAGGGACGAAGGGCAAGCGGGATGTTTACGCTGCCGTCTTCCTGGAGGTTGTTCTCAAGGAATGCGATGAGCATTCTCGGAGGGGCTACGCAGGTATTGTTGAGGGTGTGGGGGAAGTAATTTCCTTTCTCCTTGTCCCTTACTCTTATGGAAAGACGTCTTGCCTGAGCGTCGCCTAAGTTGGAACAGGAACCCACCTCGAAATATTTCTGCTGTCTCGGGCTCCAGGCTTCCACATCAAGAGACTTTACCTTGAGGTCTGCCAGATCTCCGGAGCAGCACTCGAGAGTCCTTACCGGAATATCGAGGGTCCTGAAGAATTCTACGGTGTTCTGCCAAAGTCTGTCGAACCACATTGGAGAATCTTCCGGTTCGCAGATGACTACCATCTCCTGCTTTTCGAACTGATGGATGCGGTATACGCCTCTTTCTTCGATGCCGTGGGCTCCAACTTCTTTTCTGAAGCAGGGGCTGTAAGAGGTGAGCGTCTGAGGGAGCTCTTCCTTGTCGAGGAGCTGTCCTATATATCTTCCTACCATGGAGTGCTCAGAAGTGCCGATGAGGTAGAGGTCCTCTCCCTCGATCTTGTACATCATGTTCTCCATCTCGGCAAAGCTCATAACGCCTTTTACCACGTCGCCGTGGATCATGAAGGGCGGGATGAAATAGGTGAAGCCCTTGTTTATCATGAAATCTCTGGCATAAGAAAGAATGGAGCTGTGAAGTCTTGCGATATCTCCTTTAAGATAATAGAAACCGTTTCCGGAGGTCCTTCTTGCAGAGTCGATGTCTATGCCTGCGAGGCTCTCCATGATGTCAGTGTGATAGGGGACCTCGAAGGGCGGCACTACGGGTTCGCCGAACTTTTCGATCTCAACGTTATGGCTGTCGTCGGGTCCGATGGGGACGGAAGGATCTATGATGTTCGGTATGACCATCATCCTCTTGAGAAGCTCGGCCTGGCATTCCTCTTCCTGCTTTTCGAGGGCCTCGAGCTCGTCAGCTATCTCTGCGACTTTCTTCTTTGCTTCTTCGGCTTTTTCCTTTTCGCCGGCCTTCATGAAGGCTCCGATCTCTCTTGAAACGTCGTTTCTGATCTTTCTCAGTTCATCGCCCCTGTTCTTGGCAGCTCTGACCTTTTCGTCAAGTTCTATGACTTCATCCACAAGAGGAAGCTTCTCGTCCTGGAACTTCTTTTTGATATTTTCTTTTACTACACTTGGGTTTTGTCTTACGAATTTGATATCGAGCATTTCATATCTCCTTACTTAAATGTATATATTCATCCAAAGACAGAGTCTCGGCTCTTCTCTTCGGATCTATTCCGTTCCTTGTCAATATATCTTCTATCTCCTCTTTTCCTCTACCGCAAAATCCGGCAAGGGAATTCGAAAGAGTTTTTCTCCTCTGCATGAAAGCCTGCTTGACCAGCCGGAAGAATTTTGACTCTTCCGCTCCCTCAAGGGCTCTTTTTTCTTTGAGGTCCAGCACCACCACAGCCGAATCTACTTTCGGCCTGGGATCAAAGCATTCGGAAGGCACGTCCAGGACCTTTCTCGCTTCAGCATAATACTGCAGCGATATGGACAGCACTCCGTAGTCCTTTCCGCCGGGATGAGCGACTATGCGCTCCGCCACTTCCTTTTGGACCATCACCGTTATGCTCTTTGCCGGGACCTTCTTTTCCAGTATGCCCAAAAGTATGGGCGTCGTAATGTAATATGGGAGGTTCCCCGCTATATACAGGGATCCTTCTTCGCCCGGGTCTACGCCGGACCAGTCGAAACGGAGTATGTCCTCATGGACTATCTCCACGTTCTTTCTTAAGGCGAACTTTGTGTTAAGGATGGGGATGAGCCTGTCGTCAAGTTCAACGGCTATGACTCTTCCCGCCCTTTCAGACAATGCGTCTGTCAGAACGCCCAGGCCCGGACCTATCTCCACCACCGTGTCCTTAGGTCCGCAGCCTGAAGCGTCCGCTATCTTTTCTATTACGATCTGATCCTTTAGAAAGTTCTGCCCAAGGGATTTTTTAGTTTTAAAACCCTTATTGCTCATCTTCCACTATGTACATAACTTCGTTGGGATAGATCATATGGAGCTGGGATCTCGCCTGGCTTTCTATATATTCCGGGCTTGAAACGTTCTCCAGAGTCGCTTCCAGCTCCTCGATCTGCTGCTGGAGTTCAGAGAGCTTCTTCATGGCTTCGTTCCTTGAGTTGTTGAGCTCTTTGATCTGTATCAGCAGTTTTCCGAAGAGGGCCAGGACAACGAGAAACACTGCAAGAGCTATCAGAACGTACTTTTTCAGAGCCTTGCTGCGCCTGGCAGCCGCCTCTGCAGCCTTCTTCTGATTCTCTCTTTTCTTTTCAAGTTCCTCTCTTCGCTTCTCACGGCGGAGCCTTTGCTCTTCCGTGGTATCGTCAGAAAGCATTCTTTCAGTTAAAATATCCCGTTCCATGTTCTTTTGCATTGATAGTTCGGCAATTTGCTTCTTTTTAGATCGTTCAGGTATTTACCGAAGCCGGCGTTCACGAGGTGACGATTTTTCCGGCGAGCAGGCGGCTGTGATTTGGAGGAACGCAGGCGGTCTTTCGGACTTCGCCAAGTGACCCAAATCACCCGCAGGCAAGCCGCATGAAAAATCGAGAACCGAAGTGCCGGCCGGCGAGGTGGATACTGAACGATCTGTAAATCCAGTATAACTGACTAATTGTTCGTATAGTTATCGAAGTATCCTGATATCCAGATGATAGGAGTACCCTTGTCTCCGGAGACGGTCGTAAGGTCGCAAAGACTTCCCAGGAGGTCTGTCAGC
>CAZTHD010000096.1:0-5690 GCA_964613315.1 uncultured Oscillospiraceae bacterium
TATTTCTTCGAGGTCCCGGTGAATGATGAACTGGATCTTAAGAATGCGTCTAAAGCGGCCGGGGAAAAGTCCGTCGCCATGATAAAGCAAAAGGAGCTTTTGCCCCTTACGGGCTTCGTTCATGGAGGCTGCTCGCCCATAGGAATGAAAAAGGCTTTCCCCACCTTTCTTCATGAGACGGCCATACTTTATGACAGGATATTCGTCAGCGCAGGAAGGGTAGGCTGCCAGATAGAGCTTAAAACGAACGACCTCATCACAGCTGCAGGATGTATACTTGCGGATATAGCAGAAGGCAAGGGATAGCCGGAGGATACCGATATATGAAAAAGTCAAAAATGCTGCTCATCCTGGCATTGACTGCGGTGCTTTTAATGGCGGGGTGCCGGGCCGAAAAGTCGGACGATTACAGCGAAACGGAGGATAGACAAGAAGTGAGATACGAGCAAATAAGTCAAGAAGAAGCAAAAGAGATAATGGACAGCGGGGAGGAGATCGTGATCCTCGACGTAAGAGAGCAGGACGAATATGACAAAGGCCATATACCCGGGGCAATACTCCTTCCTTATACAAGGGTCGAGGAGCAGGCAGAGGCTATGCTTCCCGACAAAGACAAGACCATACTCGTATATTGCAGAACGGGAAGAAGGAGCAAGATAGCGGCTCAGAGCCTTGTGGATCTCGGCTATATAGACGTGAGGGAGTTCGGCGGCATACTTGACTGGCCTTATGAAACAACAGAGGAAAATGCTCAGCAATAAGGTGAAAAGATGATCAAAAACAAACCCTTAGGAAAAAAAGTACAATTGTCGATGCTGGCCTTGGTGCTGGGACTTTTGCTCGTGGCGACGAGCATTTTCGGTTTTATGATGGTCAAGGTTTTACATACTCTTGCATCATCCAATAAAGACCTCAACGATACTATAGGCGAGAAATCTTCGGCATATATGACCGAAGCGTCGCAAAACCGCATGCTGGAACTGGCCGGAGAAAAAGCGGAGATCGCAGACGAGATCTTTCTTGAATTCAAAAGAGGAGTTCTTACGGCTGCTTCCGTCGCAGAGCACATATACAATAACCCGGGGCTTTATCCTTCAAGGAGCGTGCCCCTTCCCGATGCGAGCAGGGACGGACAGCTCACCATACAGGTCCTTTATTCGTCTCATACGGATCCGTGGGATCCTGCCATAGTCAGGGAGCTGAATTTAATAGGCAACGTGCAGGACGTTCTAATGGCTGTCAACGGCAATCACAGCAGCATGGCGTCTATCTACGTTGCCACAGAATCCGGATTCATGGTCCAGGCAGACTACATACCTGCAAAGAAGTATGACGAATCCGGAAATCTCATGCCCCTTGAGGCCAAAGAGCGCCCCTGGTATATAGGGGCTGCAGAAAGCGGAGAAGCATATTTCACGCCGGTGACTAAAGATGCCCATACCCCGAGGCTCGGCATCATGTGCGGTGTGCCAGTATATACAGGAGATAAACTGGTTGCCGTGGCCGGAGCAGGCATGTATCTCGACGATATGGAAGATCTGGTCCAAAGCGTTGAACTTGGAGAGAGCGGTAACGCATGCATACTCAACAGGAGCGGACAAGTGCTCTTCTCCACGTATAAGGAAGGGACCCTTGCAGCTGTCGCAGATGCAGCTGATCTTCGCCTTTCGGAAGATGCCGATCTTGCCGCCATGGCAGGCAAGGCTGTGGGCGGAGAAGCGGGGGTAACGCTTCTCACCATTGATGGAACTCCCTGCTACGCGGCATATTCTCCCATGGAAACGGTAGGCTGGTCCATGGTAGTGTTCCTTGATAAGGAAGCCATCGAGGCGCCGACGAATAAACTTGTTGAAAGCATAGATGCGATCACGGAAAGATCTTTCCAGGATTCTTCTAGCTATATTAGGGGCGGTTTCATCCTCCTCATAGGACTGCTCGTTGCGGCAGCTGCCATAGCCATCGCCGTATCTTCGGCTCTTTCCCGCCAGATAGTAAGTCCCATACAAAAGCTTACAGAAGAAGTGGGAGCGATGCATGGAGACAATCTCGATTTCAAATGGGATCTTGACACGGGAGACGAGACTCAGCTTCTCGCAGAGTCCTTCCAGTCCCTAACAGGCAGGATGAAGGAATATATCAAGGAAAACGAGGAGATCACTGCGGAAAAAGAGCGTATAAGCACGGAGATGTCCCTGGCGAACAGGATACAGGCTTCTCTTCTTCCCAGCACTTTCCCGCCCTTCCCCGACAGAACGGAGATCGATATATATGCTCTCATGGATCCTGCAAGGGAGGTCGGAGGAGATTTCTACGATTTCTTTTTCGTAGACGAGGAACAGCTTTGCATGGTAGTTGCAGACGTATCGGGCAAAGGCGTGCCCGCAGCGCTGTTCATGATGATAAGCAAGACCATCATGCAGAGCTTTGCAAAGCTGGGCGTCATACCTGCCGGCATACTTACTATGGCGAACGACACCATATGCGCCCACAATGAAGAGGAGATGTTCGTAACTGCATGGGTCGGAGTACTCGATCTGACCACCGGAAAACTAACTGCATCCAATGCGGGTCATGAATATCCTATCATCAAAAAACCGGACGGAGAATTCGAGATATACAAAGATCAGCACGGATTCGTAGTCGGAGGTATGGAAGGCTGCGTATATACGCAATATGAGCTTCAGCTTGAGCCGGGATCGAAAATATTCCTCTATTCGGACGGAGTTCCCGAAGCCATGGGTGGAGAGACGGGAGAGCAGATGTTCGGTATGAAGAGGGTCCTCGACACCTTAAATGCACACAAAGATGAATCCCCTGAGGAGATCACGGTAAAGATGAGAAAAGCCATAGAAGATTTCGTGCAGGATGCGGAGCAGTTCGACGACATAACCATACTCTGCGTCGAGTATAAAGGCGCCGAATAAAGCCGCACTGTTTCCGGCTTTGAGAGGAACGATAATATGACTCAATATGAACGAATGGAGAAAGGACTTCTCTACGATCCCGGAGATCCGAAGATAATGGAAGAGCAGATCGTTTATCAGGACAGGCTCTGGGAATTCAATAAGCTGAAGCCTTCGGAAACGAAAGCAAAGATAGAATATATGAAAGCCGTATTTGCTGAATGCGGAGATAATAACTATATAGAGCTGCCCTTCCACGCTAACTGGGGAGGCCATCACAGCCATTGGGGATCGGGCATATATGCCAATTCGAATCTCACCCTTGTCGACGACGGTCATATCTATATAGGCGACAAGGTCATGTTCGGACCTAACGTCACCGTGGCCACCGCAGCCCATCCTTTGGATGCGGAGCTTAGGTCAAGGGGCCTTCAATACAACAAGGACGTATATATAGGGACTAACGCATGGATAGGCGCAGGTGCCGTTATCATGCCCGGAGTGCGCATAGGCGCCAATACGGTCATTGGGGCCGGCAGCGTAGTCACTAAAGATATACCTGAAGGCGTGGTCGCCGTCGGAAATCCCTGCAGAGTATTAAGAGAAATAGGAGAACACGACCGCGAATATTTTTACAAGAGTGAAAAGATAGATATTTTTTAGGAGATCATCATGCTCGTATTATTAGTTCTGCTTGCATCATTCATACCATCTATACTCATGTTTTTCTTCCTAAGGAAGAACAGGGAGGATATGGAGTACCGCAAATACTGCGGAAAAGTGCTTTGGAACGGCGTGCTTTGTGCTGCTTTGGTCACCCTTGCCTGCGCAGTCCTTCAGCTTGGATGGAACCTGCTTGGCATAGGCGAAAAGAGCAAGCTTTTGAACGGCTTGTTCAACGCCTTCGTACTGGCCGCAGGGGTCGAGGAGAGCGTCAAGTTCTTTACTGCAAAGAAGGCTCTGAAAGAAATACCCGCTTTGACGAGGCTCGACGTCATTTCTATAACGGCCATAACGGCCATGGGCTTTGGGCTCATAGAAGACGTCGTCTACACGATGCAGTCCAACATACCGCAGATCCTCATAAGAGGAGTCCTTATGGCTCACGTGAGCTACGGCCTTTTTATGGGTCTTGTTTACAGCAAGGGCTTACAGAAGAAGAGCATAGGGCTCAAGGCTCTTGGACTTTTGCTTCCGATCCTTTTCCACGGCCTTTACAATTTTTCTCTTGATGAAGGGCTTCCGGAGCTTTTTTCCTACATTGCCGTATGCAGCGCACTTGTTTCCACCGTATTCCTGGTAGTCATGATATTCTTCATAAGAAAGAAGAGAAAAGATCCGGAGTTCACGACACCGCTTTATGAAGAAATGTAAAGCGAAGATTGATTATTTATTTCTGCCTATATAAAACAAAGACTTTGAGAACAAAAAGGCCCTTCTCAGGAACGAAGGCATCGAATACACAGATCGTTAAAAGAGGAGAAAAACATGGAAAAAACTGAACTGCTCAAAAGAATAAAGGATTCATATACCGAAGAAGAATGGGACAGATTGGAAAGCGGTGAGCAGGAAGTACCTGTCAATGAGAGCAACCGAAAACTGCTCCTTGCATTAAAGGAAACCAGGACACGTTTCAAGGGAAGCATAGAGGACGCAGACGTAGAGAAACTGACTGCGGAAGTCAAAACATTTCTCGACGAGACCTGGGCAGAAGAGCCCCTTGCTCATAAGTACGTCATCGATTCCTGCCTTGCCCAGACCTTTCTGTTGGAAAAGCCCATGCACCCTTGGGATTCGGTTCGCTACTTCAGCGTCGTAAACGACGGAGTAGCAGAATATTACTGCCCTCATAAAACGGACAGCATCATATGCGGATTTTGCAGGTCCAAATTCTGCGACGAGCTTTACTCTTCCTGGGATAAGACAGTGGAGGAGACGAGAGCGAAGTTTGGAGATACTTCGGCTGATATACAGAGAATGATCTTGGAATCGGGCTTCATGGCATCGGGTATGATAGATACGAAGGATCTTGCCTACCATGACGAGGTAAGAACCGAATGCGCCAAAAACCGCTGCGGAGCATACGGAAAGACCTGGGCCTGTCCACCTGCCGTGGGGACCGTTGCAGAGTGCAAAGAAAGGGTCAGCGCATATTCCCGCATGCAGCTTTTCTCAAAAGCTTACGTGATGCTGGATACCATGGACATGGCGGAGACCCTCGACAATATGGCCAATTTCAAAAAGTGTTCGAGAGAGCTCGATAAAAAGCTCAAAGAAAGAAAAATGAGCTTCATCCTTCTTTCAAACGAGTCCTGCGACAGATGCAAGAAGTGCACTTATCCCGATAAGCCCTGCAGGTTCCCGGACGAACTTCACCACTCTTTAGAAAGTTACGGCTACAACGTGCTTGAGCTTTCAAGGCAGGCAGGACTTAAGTATATAAACGGACAGAAAACTGTCACATTTTTCGGAGCGGTGATATACGATGAATAACAGGAGCGTTTCGCTTCATATATGAAAAGAACGGGGAAATGCCCCGTTCTTTGGCCGCTGTAAGAATAACTCTTTTTATTTAAACTGGATGGATATTTGACGAATGGAAACAGAGTCCATACTTATACAAAACTTATGCGTTCCCTGTGCCTGCCGCTGCAGGTACTGCCTCCTCTCCTGGGACGGAAAGCCTGTGGGCATAGCTTGGGAAAGAAGCGTTCGCTTTGCTGAGAGGTTCAAAGAGCGGGTAAAGGAAGAAAGGCATGATCTCACGGTTGATTTCAGTGTCGGCTA
>CAZTHD010000097.1:0-5685 GCA_964613315.1 uncultured Oscillospiraceae bacterium
CTGCCCTAGTCCTTGCATATTCGTTTCCTTCTTCTGTTACATCAAAATAAAGGGCATGCACTTCCATACCCTTTTCCTTCAATAAGAGAGCGGATGCCGTAGAATCGATCCCTCCGCTCAGTCCCAATACTACTTTGTTCTTATCCATTACGAAAGCGGTCCTTTCTTTTTAAGCCTCGGATCGTCAGGGTCTACTATTTCTATATTTTCAAGCTGGGCTATGAATCTTTTTCTGAAGTCCTCAAGAAATTCGGCCCTGAGTTTCGCTTGTTCTTCAAGCTCTTCGTCAGTCAGGCCTATGGTCTTCTTTTTATGGGCTAGTTCGTTTATTCTGTCTATCTTTTTCTTTTCCATTAAAAAATCCTCTTTTGATACCTGCATAATATAGCATAAATCAAGCCATTCTTCAAATATATGTAAGTATCGTAAGAGGATATAGCAGCTTGTTATTCAACTATGATCTCGATATCGAGGTCGGCACCTTTGGCGGAACTGAAGTCATTCATCTTATACCCTTGAATGTGAAATACTGCAGGGTGTGTCCCCTTCTTCAGATCGTGGGAAATGTTTATCTTGCTTATGCCCATTCCCGGTGGTATCAGATCTGAAGTATATATCACTTCATTGCTCTCTTTCAGTGTTATGCTGACCGTAATAAAGTACTTGTCTGTATTTTGCTCCGGATTTACGTAATATAGTTCCGCCTCAGTGCCGCCTTCTTTTATCTTGATCTCTTTGATCCCGAAAATTGATAAAGTATCGTCTTCATCGTTAGTGAAATCGATATCGTTTTGTTGTATCGATGGCTCAAAGTCATCGTTTACTTTTTCTCCTGCTTTGTTATTATCTTTCAAAGCACTGCTTATCACTAATATCAGGACGATAGCCAAAATTGCAAATACAGGCATTCCGTTGTATTTGCCCATAATATATTTATACAGATCTTTCATTTTACGCATATATGTTCCTTGATTTGTTCGAATATTTTATCTCCTATACCCTTAACTTCTTTTATCTCTTCTATGGTTTCAAAGTCACCGTAGCTTTGCCTGTATTCGATGATGCGCTCAGAGATAGCGGGCCCTATTCTGTAGAGTTTCTGTAGTTCAACAGCACTTGCGGTATTTATGTTGATCTTATCTCCGTTTTCCTTTGAAACCTGTATCTCGGATGATATTGTTTCAGTAACATCCTCATCTTTTTCATTTTCTGCAGCTTGCCTTGTTGCGGTCTGGCTTTGCGACTGTGAAGGAAGAGTATAGAAAACGATTTCGTTCGTTTCTTTCTTCTCCCGGAAATACACGAATGACTTTTGAACTAAGAATATAACTGCGATGATGAGTATCGCTGTTTTTTTGAACTTTTGAAAACTCTTTTTATTCATAACAAAAAATAGTAATATCTGTATATGATATTACCATTTTGAAACTATTAGGTCTAAAACTTTTTAAGTTTATAAATCTACAACAGATGGTAGTAAGAAAGCATTTCCTTTATCTTGACTATAAGTTCAGGATCTTCTGCTGGCAGTACCGGCTTTGCAGGATTTCCTGCATTTATCCCTATGAGCTGAAGAGACTTTTTAAGAACAGCCGGTGTGCCTGCAAGTTTCATTGTGAGTCTTAAACGTTCCAAAGCTTCCTGGCATTCCTGGGCTTTATCAAGATCTCCTTTTATGAAATTATCATATATGCCTACGATGACTTCTGGAATGAGGTTCGATGTGGATGCAACGGCTCCTTTTGCTCCTGATTTCAGCGCTGTAAGTATCTTTGAATCAGATCCGCAGAGAACGTCGAAATCTTTACCTTCGGATGCATCTATATAGCCTTTCAGATTATCCATGTTACCGGATGAATCTTTGATACCTATGATGTATTTATTATCAGCCAGTACTTTCACTACTTCGGGACTTACGTTTATATTGGTCCTTGCGGGTATGTTGTATATGAGCATAGGAGTCTTGAGAGCGTCTGCAAGCTCTGTGTAATATCCTATAAGCTCTTTGTCCGTAAGCGCCTGGAAGAAAGGTGTTATTACTGTAAAATACTCGGCTCCTGCTTCTTTGAGCCTTAAGCCCTGCCTGATTGCCATTTCCGTATTATTGGATCCAAGTCCTACGAATACCGGAAGCCTTCCGTTAACGTATTTGGTGACGAATTCTGTGTATTTGACTGCTTCATGCATACCGATGGCATAGAATTCGCCGTTGGTACCCATGATGAAGAGTCCGTGTACTCCGCCTTTTATCGTATAATCGAAGAGCTTTCCTGCTTCTTCGTAATTTATTGAACCGTCTTCTTTGAATGGCGTAACCAGCGCCGGTATTATTCCTTTGATCATAAATAGTCCCCCAATCTGTCGAGTATCATCTCAGTCGACATCCTGCAGCAGTTTATGTCTGCTTCCTTAGTGCTTGCAGCCATGTGCGGTGTGAGATAGAAATTCTCGCATTTTAATAATTTCTCATCCCATTTCGGAGGTTCTGAAGAGAACACGTCGAAATATGCAGCCTTTAAATTTCCTTCATTCAGCGCAATGCAGAGATCTTCTTCGTTGATTATTCCTCCTCTTGCCGTATTTATCAGGATACAGCTGTTTTTCATCTTCATCATCTCGGGAAGTGAGATCATATTCCTTGTCTCATCATTTAGAGGCACGTGGACGGAGATGAAATCTGCATTTTCGTAGATCTCGTCAAGCTCTGTGATACTTACTTTGTATTCCTTTGCAGTTTCTTTATCTATTGGATATGCGTCGTAGCAAAGAACATTCATTCCAAGTCCGTTTGCTATAGTTGCAAGATGCTTTCCTATGGCTCCGAAACCTATTATCCCGAGCGTCTTTCCAAGTATCTCGAATCCGCTGAACTTTTTCCAGTTTCCTTCTTTAGTTTCGTGTATGCCGTCATAGAGATTTTTAGAAGCAGCAAGCATCAATGTCATAGCGTGTTCTGCAACAGATCTTGAGTTGCTTCCTGCGCATCTACCAACGAATACTCCTTTGCTTTGTGCGTACTCTACATCGATATTATCGACTCCAACTCCGAATTTGATTATGCATTTGAGCTGAGGATTTGCATCGAAAAATTCGCTGTCTGCTTTTTCCGAAGCGCATATGACTCCGTCAGCGTCTTTGCAATGCTCGAAGAACTGTTCTCTCGTATATGATTTTCCTGTGTTGTTATAATCTACTTCATAGCCTTTGCCCATCAAAAGCTTTATGTAGTCCATACCGTTTTTTGTGAAGCCTCTCGGGCTTATGGTGATTTTCATTATTTCTCACCTTCTCTCAATTTGCCTAAAGATCCGCCCGGGTGCCATTTAACGTATTGTTTCGGATCTACTGAGGCATCTGACTGAAGCAAAATGCTGAGCGCCTGCAATACGATAGTTTCGGAAATAATAGAAGTTCTGGGGGCTCTGTTCAACGGGCCTCCTTCTGCATCTATATGAGCAAGAAGATGTACTTCAGACTCTTTTGCAAGCCATGAAGATGCATTTCCCGATACCCCAATGACTTTGCATCCGTTGTTCTTTACTGCAGTTACGGTAGCTTTCATTTCCTGAGTCTCTCCGCTGTTGGAAATGAATATTACTATATCTCCGGGAACCAGTTGCCCGCAGCTTCCGTGTACTGCCTCAGTCCCGTGAAGGAAGTAAGCAGGAGTGCCTGTAGATGATAGCAAAGAAGCTATGTATCCGGCTATATGTCCGGGTTTGCCTATGCCGGAAACGTGAACTCTGTTTCCTTCTTTTTTTGCTTTCTTTATGAGTTTAGCTGCTTTATCGAGCGCTTTAAAATCAAGAGCTTCAAGAGTATTTAAAGTTTCTTCTCTTGTAGTTTCGATAAAGCGATCAAGATCCTGTGTTTCTTTTTTGGTCATTTTTTTACTTCGTGAATTCCTTTGCTATATCAGTAAATGCTTTTGCTCTTCTTGTTAGTTCGTCCCAGTTACCTTCATCGCGGCATTTCTTATCGATGAGCTTTGAAGAGATCCCTGCGCCTGCAAATCCCATTTCAAGGTATTCTCTGAAGGATTCTTCTGTTACACCCACAGTAGCTATGTATTTGACGTGATGAAGAGGTGCAAGTATGTCCCTGCAATACTTCATACCGAGAGTTCCTGCCGGGAAAAGTTTTATATAGTCTGCACCGGCTTTATCTGCTGCGCAGATCTCCGACGGAGTCATGCATCCCGGAACTGATACAAGTCCGTTCTCAAGAGTCGCTGCGACGATCTCAGGATCGAAATTGGGAGACACGATGAAATTGGCTCCTGCAGCTTTTGCATTGAGCACCTGTTCTACGGTGAGCACAGTTCCGCAGCCCATGAGCATCTCAGGATGTCTTTCATGTACCGCTTCAATATTTTCTTTTACAGTTTTGAGCGTATCCGGATCGGCAGGATCGTAGGTGACTTCGAAAGCCCTTATACCGCCTTTTCCGAGAGCATCTGAAAGTTTCAGGAGTTCTTCTCCGTATATTCCTCTTACAACAAGTATTATCTTGTTTTCATCGAGTATTTTTATGGTTTCTTCTCTTGTCATTTTCTATCTCCTGCTGTTTATATGTTCCATGACAAGTTTTGCATTGGCAGCGATCTCTTCTTTTGTTCCCTTTGTAAGAAGACTTCCGATGGCAATGCAGTCACCTCCGCCTTCGAGCCAATGATCGATGTTATTTAAGTTTATTCCTCCGCTAACAAGTATGGGCATGAACGGAAGCGGAGTTTTAAGGACTTTTACCATTTCAGGACCGTAGAAGTTGGAGATCGGGAAGCATTTGATGAAAGATGCTCCGTATTCAAGAGCTTCGACCATCTCGCTGTATGAAGTGCAGCCGGGTGCATAAGGTATCTGATATCTGTTGCAAAGAAGTGCAACGTCTTTAGAGAAATTAGGAGCTATGATGAACTTTGCTCCGGCTGTTATGGCCATCCTTGCTGTTTCTGAATCGAGCACCGTACCTGCTCCTATGGTCATACTTGGATATCTCTTGGAAAGTTCCTTGATATATTCGCTGGCTTCCGGAGAAGTATAGCTTATCTCCATAACGTCGACTCCGCCTGCAAGGCAGCCTTCTACTATCTCGCATCCTCTTTCAAGAGAATTGATGCGTACTACTGTCATTGCGCAAGTCTTAGCTATCTTGCTTACGATTTCATTCTTTTGCATTTTTATACCTCTGTAAATTTATGATATTGATTGAACTTTGTTGACATTATCTAAAATCTATAGGTATCCACTTTTGCTTCAATGCCGTCGATACTCGATTTTTCAACGAATCGCCTGCAGAGAATTTGGTGAAACTTGGTCGGAATGCGACCCTGCGTTTCAACAAATTCTTAGCTGCCTGCTCTTCGGAAAAATCGGTCTCTAGGCAGATTCCGCTAAAGTGGAATACCTATCGATTTTTAGAATATTTCACATAATTATCTTAAATAGTCTTCCATTCAGAACGCTGATCGAAAGCATCTCTTGCTTCTTTGACCCAGAGCAGATTCTGTATAGGTGTATCTGAAGGGATAGTGCAGTCAGCTCCGATAACGAACCCTTCTTTTCCGTTTTCCTTTATGAGCTTGATGCAGTAATCCTGTATATCCTTTTTTGTACCCGCATGTATAAGGCTTCCGGGAGTCTGGTCATACCCTCCTATGACGCACTTACAATGGTCGAAGAATTT
>CAZTHD010000098.1:0-5640 GCA_964613315.1 uncultured Oscillospiraceae bacterium
TGCTGCTGCACTCCCGGCAAAGCATCTCTATTATTTTTTCATATTCAAGAACACGCAGTGCTTTTGAATCCATTAAAAGTCTCTTTTCTTATAGTTCTCGAGCTCGTTCATGAGACGTATATTTTCCATCTGCAGATCGAAAAAGCTGCTTTCGATATCTTTGCATCTGTTTTCAAGCTCTTCTATCCTCTGAGCGGCTTCAGGAGGAACGTTCTGAGTATCGGACAGCTTTGCCTCCTGAGTGGCAATAATGCTCTTGAGCCTGTCTATGTTCCCTTCCTGTTCTTCCTTGTACGCAGCAAAACTGCTCTTCGCTTCTTCCCACAGATTTTCGTAATTTGCCGACTGCTTTTCGAGACCGGCATTATCGACTGCAAGCTTGTCAGCTCTCTCCTTTTCCCTGTAATACTCGTCAGAAATAAGCATAGCTGCGAGAACTGCGGTTTTTGAGAGCGTCTGTGTATTACCTCCCGAGATCTCTGTCATTTTTTCATCTACCTTGTCGGCAAGTTTCATAATGTACTCTCTGGGCATATCTCCTGAGAGAGTGTACTCCTGTCCGCAAATAAGGACGGTGACCTTGTTGATTTCGCTCATGGCTTATCCCTTTCTTAAATACTACATTTCACGCAGTGTTGCGTTGTATTTATCCTTAAGATTCGTAAGAACCTTGGTGTTGATATCATTAACTTCGTTCTCGGTAAGAGTTCTGTCTGCAGCTCTGTATGCAAGATTGAATGCGACGCTCTTGAAACCGGGAAGGATCGGGACTCCCCTGTATACGTCGAAGAGCTTGACGTTTTCGAGAAGCGGACCTGCGGAGGATCTGATCTCTTTCTCGAGATCTCCGACTTTCACTTCTTCCCTTACTACCATGGCGAAATCTCTCGTCATCGCAGGGAATTTGGGAAGAGGCTTGAATATGAGCTCATGATCTGCCATAGCGCAGATATCTCTGAACTCAAGCTCTGCAGCGTATACTTCACATTCTACACCATAATTTTCACACACGTCGGGATGGACCTGACCGATAGTCCCTATATACTTATCTCCGGCAAAAATATCTGCACATCTGCCCGGGTGATAAGAAGGATCATCTTTTTGAGTTACGAACTCAAAATTTTTGATCCCGAAATTGCGCAGGAGTTCTTCGACTCTGCCCTTCATCACGTAAAAGTTCTCACTCTGACCGTAAGCTGCCATACACAGTATGTCTTTCTCTTCGGGCAGAGCTCCGTCATCCATCTTATGGTTATTGAAGAACGTATTTCCAAGCTCGAAGATCTTCACGTTTTCATTCGATCTTGAATAGTTCGTATAGATAACGTCCATTACGTTTGGAAGGAGCATCGTCCTCATGACGGACGTTTCGTCACCGAGAGGATTCAGGATCTTCACCTGCTGACGTCTGTATGAATCTGCAGGAACGAGGACCTTATCAAGAGCCTTTGGACTTACGAAGCTGTAGGTTTGCACCTCATCCATTCCAAGCGCCTTGAGTACGTTCTTTGCAAGAAGTCTCTCGCCTTGGAGACCGAGGAATCTTGCCGTATTGGAACTCTTGGGAATGCTTACAGGAAGTTTATCATATCCGTACATTCTTGCTACTTCTTCCACGTAATCTTCCTCTATGGAAAGATCCTGGCGGACTGTAGGTGCTGTGCAGGTAATGATATCTCCGTCCATTTCCGTCTTGATCTCAAGAGCATTGAGATATTTACACATCTGCTCGCCTGATATTTCAAGGCCCATGACTTTGTTGAGCCTTGAGACCCTGATCTTGGTGACGACGGGTTTTTCTACGTTAGGATATATATCTACGTCGCCGGTAAGTACTGTTCCGGCTCCAAGCAGTTCTACAAGGTAGCAGAACCTGTCACACGCATCCTTTGCGAGATTCGGGTCTATGCCCTTCTCGAAACGCCCGGACGATTCCGTACGGAGCTTGAGATCTTTAGAAGTCCTTCTGACGCTGTCTCCGAGGAAGTTTGCAGATTCCACAAGGACCATGTTCGTATCTTCTCTGATCTCTGAATCGAGACCTCCCATGACTCCGGCGATCGCGGATGCACCGTCTTCATCACGAATGGTTAGCATGGATGAACTTAGAGTCCTTTCTGTTCCGTCAAGGGTAGTGAACTTCTCTCCATCGGAAGCCGTATCTACGATAATGTGTCTTCCGGCTATGGTCCTGATGTCGAATGCATGCATGGGCTGGCCATATTCGAGCATTACGTAATTCGTGATATCGACTATATTGTTGATCGGGCGCTGTCCGGAAAGTATGAGCCTTCTCTGGAGCCACCAGGGGCTCTGCTCGATCTTGATATCTTTTATCACTCTGCAGCAGTAACGCTTGCAAAGGTCAGGTCTTTTTACGTCTACTTTTATATAGTCTTCACTCTTTTCCGGAGATACCTTTTTACATTCCGTTTCAGGATAACGAAGCTCCTCATTGAACGTGGCAGATGCTTCTCTGGCCATTCCGAGCATAGAAAGGCAGTCGGGCCTGTTAGGCGTGATCTCAAAATCAACTACAGCGTCTTTGAGCTGAAGTGCTTCTACAAGATCTGCGCCGGGCGTCCATTCTCCCTCGAGGATCCAGATCCCGTCTTTGCTTGCCATAGGAGCAGCCTTATCAGGGAAGCCTAGTTCGGTGAAGCTGCAAAGCATTCCGTGGCTCAAAACTCCTCTGAGTTCACCATCGTGGATGGTTACGCCCTCTTCTGTCTTAGGCTGACCATGCAAGGGCCCTGGTATATGACTTCCGTCCAGGCATACGGGTACGTAAGCACCTTCAAAAATATTGGCCGCACCTGTGACTATCTGTACAGGCTCTTCTCGTCCCACATCTATCATGCATACGGAAAGCTTATCTGCATTGGGATGTTTTTCTATTGAGACTATCTTTCCGATGACTACGCCTTCGATGCCCTCGCCCCAATATTCTATAACTTCAAGGTTCGATCCGCTTATGACCATGCGATCTACGAATTCCTGAACTCCTGTATTAACGTTTGTATATTCTTTTAACCAAGATACCGGTACTAACATTTTCTTAACCTCCTACTTGAACTGCTCGATGAAACGAACGTCGTTTTCATACAGATAACGAAGGTCATCTATCTCGTGTTTGAGCATAGCAACACGTTCAAGACCCATACCGAAGGCAAAGCCCGTATATTTCTCAGTGTCTACGTTTCCGACTTTGAGTACGTTAGGATGTACCATGCCGCAGCCAAGTATTTCTATCCAACCAGAGCCTTTGCAAATACGGCATCCTTTTCCTCCGCACTTGAAACATGTCACGTCCATTTCAGCTGAGGGTTCAGTGAATGGGAAGTGATGAGGTCTGAATTTGGTCTTTGTGCTCGGTCCGAACATCTTCTTTGCAAATATATCGAGAGTTCCCTTAAGATCTGCCATGGTTATCCCCTCATCTACGACCAGACCTTCAAGCTGGTGGAACATGGGGGAATGTGTGGCATCGGGAGTATCGCAGCGGAATACTCTGCCGGGAGCGATGATCCTGATCGGCAGCGGCTCTTTAAGAAGAGTTCTGACCTGTATCGGGGATGTCTGTGTTCTGAGTATGGTCTTATCGTCGATATAGAACGTATCGGTCATATCTCTTGAGGGATGATTGGGTCCGGCATTGAGCGCATCAAAATTGTAATACACTGTCTCGACTTCAGGACCTTCGGCTACTGAGAATCCCATATTCATGAAGATCTCGGTGATCTCATCGATAGTCTTTGAGATAAGGTGGCTTGCACCGAGCTTTGCTTCGACTGCGGGTTCGGTAACGTCTATAGCTTCAGCAATGAGTTTTGCTTTTTTAGCTGTAGATCTCAATATTTCCTTACGGGCGTTGATGAGCTGCTCTATTTCGGCTTTTGTTTCATTCGCAGCCTGTCCGAAAGATTTTCTTTCTTCGGGATCAAGATCCTTCATACCCCTGAGGATCTCGGTTATTGCGCCTTTCTTACCAAGGAATTTGATCCTCAGAGCCTCGGCTTCATCCATGGTCTTGAGCTCAGCCAGACTCTGTTTTGCTTCTTCAAGTAATTTTTTGAGTTCTTCTTTCATTATGATCTTTGCCTCATCGATTCATACATTATTATGGTTCCGGCAGCAGCTGCATTAAGACTCTCTATATGACCTTCCATCGGTATATACAGAGCAGTTGACGCTGAAATCAACCGGTCGCTGATACCGTTGCCCTCATTTCCTATAATTATTGCAGTATCCTTTCTAAGGTCTGCTTTTCCTATTGCCACATCGCCTTCCATACACGCAGCGAATATATTCTTTCCTGCTTTTTCAAGCAGATCGATCGCGTTTTGTCCGTCATCGCACATCAGCAATGGCATCCTTAAAACACTTCCTGCCGATGCTCTGACGACTTTGGGCTGATAAGGATCGGCGCATCCTTTGATGAGCATAACGCCTCCGAAGCCGAATGCTTCCGCATTTCGTATGAGAGTACCCATATTGCCCGGATCCTGTACCCTGTCAAGAACAAGAACGTTCTTATCTCCTGACGTTTCGAAAAATGATCCCGGCGTTGGTACTTTTTTCTCTGCAACTGCTACTATATCCTGAGCAGTCCTGTCGGGAACGATCTTAAGAAAGGCTTCTTCTGACAATTCATATACGGCCGTGAGCTCTTCGGCGTTCTGCGCTATGGTGCGCACTTCATCACCGGCTCCGGCCTTTATAAATATGAACCGGGTTCGTCCGCCGTATTCCAGAAGTTCCCGGACAAGATTAGGCCCTTCGACAAGGAAAAGCCCGAGCTGATCGCGGTATTTCTTCTCCTGAAGTGAAGCTGCCTCTTTCACTATTGAGTTGTCCCTGGAACTGATAGTTTTCATAAATTTGAAAAAAGGCCGGTGATGTCACCGGCCCCGGTTAAGCGCATGTTTATTGCTTTGTGAATCTATTCAGAAAAGAAGGGATAGGGAACTGTGTGTCATCCTTCTGTTCTTCTGAAGTTCTGTTTCCGAAAGCCTTGTTGAACAGTTCATCGAAATCGTCTACTGTTTTTTCTCTGTTTTCCTCTTTGGGTGCAGAAGGAGTTTCGATCGTAAGCTGTTCATCCTGTTCTTTGGATACGATCTTCTTCATTTCTTCGTCAAGAGAAAGCTCTGTCTGAAGAGAAGGTCTGAATCTTCCGTCTAAAGGCTTTGCCTGAGAACTTACGTAATCTTCGAGCTCTTTCTGCTCTTTAGTAACTTCTTTCTTTACAGGTTCAACGCCTTTGCCCTTTCCTATGGGTTCTTCAAAACCTGTAGCGATAACAGTGACCTTGATCTCTCCTTCCATATCTTCTCTGACAGAAGTACCGAAGATGATGATAGCCTCTTCGTCGACCTGCTGGTGGATGAGTTCGGATGCGTCGTTGACTTCGAGCATTCCGAGATCGTATCCGCCTTCGATATTGAGAAGTACGCCCTTAGCGCCCTGGATGCTCGTCTCGAGCAGCGGGCTTTCGACCGCCTGACGCGCTGCTTCGGATGCGCGGTTTTCGCCGACCGCGGAGCCGATGCCCATGTGCGCCATACCCTTTTCCTTCATGATCGTTTTGACATCCGCAAAGTCGAGGTTGATCATGGCCGGAACGGCGATCAGGTCGGA
>CAZTHD010000099.1:0-5553 GCA_964613315.1 uncultured Oscillospiraceae bacterium
TCCATGCTGTCTTTTCCTAGAGAATGCATGATGCTGCTTTCCCTTTGCAGATAGAAATAGATCTTTTTACGGCTGACTGCAGTCTTTTCTGCCTCTGCATAATACTTATAGGTGGTGAATTCGTCCTCGTGATACCTGCCTACCGGGAAAGGATACTTTCTTGCAAATTCTATAGGCAGGAGTATGCAGCATGCGCTCGTATCGAGGCCGTCTTGATAGAGCATGTGCACAAGGGCTTCTTCTGAGTCGTATGCACAGTCTGAATTATCTCCGCCTTCCTTTGGCTCCGTTCCTTCAGGAAAAGGCATGATGCCTCCAACACAAAGCTCCGCTCCATACTTTTCCTTAAGGCCCACCAGAGTCTCCAGATAATCGGAAGATACGTAGTCGTCGCTGTCTATAAAGGTGACGTATTCACCCTTTGCGACCTCCACACCCGCATTTCTCGCATCAGAAAGACCGCCGTTCAATTTATGAATGGCGGTGACCTTTTCATGGATCTTTGTATATTCGTCGCAAAGCCTGGGGCAGTCGTCAGGAGACCCGTCGTCGACGAGTATGAGTTCGAAATCCGTATAGCTTTGGGACAATATGCTCTGGACGCACTTATCCAGATATTTTTCTACTTTGTAGACAGGTACTATGACGCTGATCATATGAGGCTACTTAAAAAACTCCAGAGTTTTCTCTATTACTTCATCGGTATCATCCAGAGCCATGTTGTAGTACATGGGAAGCCTTACGAGCCTGTCGCTCTCAGTCGTGGTATATACGTCCTCACCGTCGAATCTGCCGAATTTAAGGCCTGCAGGCGCACTGTGGAGCGGTACGTAATGGAAAGAACAGGTGATGCCGTTCTCCTTCATAAAACCGATGTATCTTTGACGTGTGTCGAGGTCTTTGCACTTGATATAGAACATGTGGGCATTATGTCCGCAGCCTTCGGGTATGACCGGAAGCTCTATGAGGCCTCTTTGGGCAAGGCACTCAAGACCTTTGTAATATCTGTTCCAGGTAGCGAGCCTGTTTTCGTTGATCTCGTCGGCCATCTCCAGCTGTGCAAAGAGATATGCTGCATTGAGATCGCTCTGAAGGTAGCTGTCTCCGAAGTCCACCCAGTTGTACTTTGCCACCTGACCCCTGAAGAACTGGGCTCTGTTGGTGCCCTTTTCCCTCAGGATCTCAGCTTTTTCTATATATTCGGGATCGTTGATGAGCACTGCTCCTCCTTCTCCCATGGAGTAGTTCTTGGTCTCGTGGAAAGAAAAACAACCGAAGTCTCCTATGGTGCCAAGGGCTTTTCCCTTGTAATAGCTCATGACGCCCTGTGCGGCATCTTCGACGACCTTGAGGCCGTACTTTTTGGCTATAGCCATGATCTCGTCCATCTCGCAGGAAACGCCTGCGTAGTGGACTACGCAGATGACTTTGGTCTTATCCGTAATGGCTGCCTCGATCTTCTTTTCATCTATGTTCATGGTTTCTGGGCGTATATCGACGAATACCAGCTTTGCCCCTGCAAGAACGAAGGAGTTTGCAGTGCTTGAGAAGGTAAAGCTCGGAAGTATGACCTCGTCTCCTTGCTCTATACCGCAAAGGAAGGCCGCCATATCTAGGGCTGTGGATCCGCTTGTGGTGAGAAGGACTTTATGGGCTTTGAATCTTTCCTCGAGCCACTTGCTGCACTTCATGGTAAAGGGACCGTCTCCGCAGATCTTGCGGTTCTCTATGGCCTCTTTCATATATTCGAGTTCTTTCCCCGTAAACGGAGGAATGTTAAAAGGTATCATCGTTCTTTCCTTTCTTATGCGTGATATATTTTCCCTTCGGCAACAGCCTTAAGATGGGTGCCGTAGGGCGATTTTCCGTATTTTTTTGCAGATGCCAAAAGCATGGACTTATCTATCCAGCCGTACCTGTAGGCTATCTCCTCGGGAGCAGATATCTTGACTCCCTGCCTTTTTTCTATCATGTGGACGAAATCCGCAGCCTCAAGAAGGCTGTCCATAGTGCCGGTATCAAGCCAGGCAAAGCCTCTTCCGAGAAGTTCTGCGTTGAGGTTTCCGAGCTTTAGATACATATCGTTGAGGCTCGTTATCTCCAGCTCCCCCCTGTCCGAAGGAGTGACCTTCTTGGCAAGCTCCGAGACTCCCTTAGGGTAGAAGTAAAGCCCGGTGATGGCATAATTGCTCTTTGGCTTCTTTGGTTTTTCCTCGACTGAGAGGACCTTTCCGTTTTCGTCGAATTCCACGACACCGAAACGCTCGGGATCGTTTACGTAATATCCGTAGACAGTGGCCTTTCCGCTCTCGGCGTCTTCTACGCTCTTTTCCAGGGTCTTTGAAAAACCGTTGCCGTAGAAGATGTTGTCTCCGAGGATGAGAGCGCAGGCTTCGCCTCCTATGAACTCCTCCCCTATTATGAAGGCCTGGGCAAGCCCGTCGGGACTTGGCTGGACTTCGTAGGAAAGCTCTATTCCGAACTGGGATCCGTCGCCGAGAAGATGCTCAAATCTTGGCGTATCCTCGGGCGTTGATATGATCAATATGTCCCTTATCCCCGCCAGCATCAGCGTCGAGAGAGGATAATATATCATCGGCTTGTCGTAAACGGGAAGGAGCTGTTTCGACGTGACCATGGTCAGAGGATAAAGCCTCGTTCCTGCGCCTCCCGCAAGTATGATTCCCTTCATTTTGTCTCCTTAGATATTTACGCCTTCTTTTTTAAGGCAATCAAAATAGTATTCCTGGAGCCTCTTTGCTTCGGATATCGAATCAAATCCGGCTTCCATGACTTCCTTTGCATGGCTCCTTCTTACGGGCATGTTCTCCCTGACCTTAGCCAGGATCTCGTCTGCCCACTCGTCGTCGCTTGCTGACAGGGGGATGAAATGCCCAAGCTCGCAGGCGTTGGCTTCGTCTGTGACTTCCGTTGAGAAAAACATGGGAAGTCCTCCGCTTTCAGCTTCAAGGCCCACCACCGGCAGACCTTCGTAAAGGGACGGGAGGACGAAGCAGTCCATGGCATTGTAGAACTGATGTATGTCTTCTCTTCTTCCAAGGTAGTCGACTCTGCCTTCTATGCCAAGTTCCTTTATCCTTGCGAGAACATCTTCTCTCAGTTCTCCGTCGCCTATGTAGCAAAGCACGGCTTTGGGCTCCTTCTTTGCAATGGCTGCAAAGATCTCTACGAGCCTTACGGAATTCTTCTGGGGAGTCATCCTTCCTATGTGGCCTATGACTATCTTGTCTTCCCAGCCGAAGTTTTTTCTTGTCTTTTCTCTTAGATCCGGATCGAAATCGTTGGCAGAAGTGTCTATGGCAGTCTTGAAGACGTCCACCTTTCCTGAATCGAAGAGCTTATCTCCAAACTGCCATCTGCCGCAGTCTCTGCCGCAGGACATATAGTAGTTTGCGAACCACTTTGACATTGGCCTTAAGATCTTTTTGATCTTTGTCTTCCAGTCACCCTCGTGGGCCATGGAAAGGCTCTCGGAGATCCTTACTGGAACTCCTGCAGTCTTTGCAACGTACATGGGGAAAAGATTCATGGTGCTGTTGTAGGCGTGCATGACTGGATATTTGTTCTCCTTGCAGAGCTTTCTGATATCCGCCATGTTTCCGAAGATCTTCTGGTAGGGACGTATGACGTATACCCTTCCTCCCATGGACTCTATCTCCTCGTAAGGTATGGCCTGGGAATCGGCATCGCAGATAAAGTCGAACTGGACCTTGTCCCTGTCTATATGTCTGTAATATTCCATGACGAGACTTTTCTTCCCGCCGGAATCGAGTTTACCTAAAATAGCAGCTACTCTGAGCATAGAGAACTCCTTGATACTGGCAATATTTTTACCCTTTATAATACCACTAAGGCGCTTTGATTATCAAGCCTTTTAGACCTTGCATAAGACACTAAAAAGACAGAGTCCTCTGTGGGGCTCTGCCTTGAAAATCTTATTGCGATCAGCCGATCTTGGTTCCGCATTCCGGGCAGAACTTTGCTCCGTTGAGCTCGTGTCCGCAGTTGGGGCAGAACTTGATGGTCCCATTTGGAGATGGCTTTTCCTTGCCGCAGTTGGTGCAGAACTTAGTGTTGTTGACCGTTCCGCATTCGCACTTCCAATAGCCTTCGGGAAGGACTTCTTCCGTGTTGTAATACTCGAAGGGCTCGTGGTTGATCATCTGTGTGCCAGTGATGGTGCGAAGAAGCTGCTTTGCCTTCTCTTCATAGGATCTGAAAAGATCTGATTCCGGAGAATCGATGGTCTCCTTGTTGAGATCGAACTCTATATCGTCGAAGAATGGATGATTTACGAGGAACTTGACTTTGAAGGTGTAGCTGTAATCGTACTGAGGAGGAACGAAGGATACTTCCTTTCCGTCCTGATCCTTATCCATCTTCTCTTCTCTTTCCTCTTCGATATTGACTTCCGCCTTGTATACCATGGCGTAGTCGATGATATCGGGGTTGGCATCGCGCCAGTTGGAGCTGGACGTAACGACGAATTTGCCCTTTGCCTCGTCGATGTATACGTTCTTTCCGCCGTTGATTGTCAGAGTCGGCATGAGGGAAGAAAGATTTCTCTTGTTCTCTTCGCGGTATGCAAGCTGTTCCTTGATATCGGCGACGGTAGATCTTCTCCTGCCCGTAAAGAAGGGAGAAAGCTTAGATGCGCAGTCCTTGCAGAGGTTTCCGTCTTCGAGTTTTCTGTTTCCGAAAAGTCCTATATCCTTGCCGCAAACAGCACATGTCTTCTTATCGAATAATCCCATAATGATATCCTCCTGTAATATTCTATTATGACAATTATATCAAACTATCTTAATTAATTAAATATGCATGCTTTAAACCAGATCCAAAATATCCCCGGCTTTTGCTATGACATAGTCCGGCTTTTCGACGCCTTCGAGGCCTTCGGGCTTTTGTGCAAAGGACCAGCCTACAAGAGCGCTGCCGCAGCCTGCATTGTTGCCGCAGGCAATATCCCACTTGCTGTCCCCTACCATAAGGGCATCCTCGGGATCTACTCCCATCCTGCTGCAGCATATGAGAGCAGGTTCAGGAAGTGGTTTATGTATCTCAGTGTCCTCCACTGCTATTATGACGTCGAAGTATTTGTCTATGTCATTGAGGGCAAGGGCGGCTACCGTGGAGTGTTTGGTCCTGGACGTGACCACGCCCACCTTTATGCCTCTTTCCTTTAAAGCTGCAAGAAGTTCCGGAACGCCTTCAAAGGGAACTCCTATCTTGGTGGGGTTAGTCTGCTGATATTCCCTGTAAAGAGCGCAAAGGTCTTCTACGCTGATTCCTTCTATATTGTATTTTTTTATGGTCTCACCCACTGCAAATTCAAGAGGGGTACCGAAGTGTCCTGCAAGGTAATCAACGTCGAAGATCATCTTTCCGAAGAGCTTTTTCGATGCGTATTCCCATGAGTTGATTATGTATCCGTTGGTATCTAATAAAGTTCCGTCGAAATCGAATAATACCGCTTTATATTTTTTCATATGGCTCCTTTTTGAAGGTTCGTAAGATATGCGTTTATGAACA
>CAZTHD010000100.1:0-5449 GCA_964613315.1 uncultured Oscillospiraceae bacterium
CTATAATTATCCTATGGACAACAAAGCTTATCTCGACCAAATTGCCGTCAAAAGCAAAAAACCCACCAGTCAACCAATCTTTACCCCAACCGTAATCAAACTTCTCATCACCAGCCTGATTGTCCTCATCTTATTCGTCGTCGTTTTCTCGATTTTTAACCACAGCAACTCCGAGCGCAAACAAAAATTCGCCGCCATCTACCAGCGCACCACCAGCCTCATTGCCGAAGAAGCCCCGCTTATCACATACGACGAAGAGCTCAAATCCGCAACTTTGCGACAATACAACGACATGTTTTTCACTTCGCTCTCCTCTTTCAACACATCATACGCATCCCTCACCAGTTCGGGCGGTCTCAATGTCGGCAACGCCAGCAACAAAGTCATCGAAGCAGACACGCTCAACACCGCCGAAATCACCAACTCGCTCGAAGAGGGCTACCTAAACGGCATCATCGATGACGTATACGCTAGCACTGCACTCTATCAAGTCTCCGTCCTCATCAACATGAACCAGGAAGCTCTCAACGTCGCAACCAACACCGAAGTCGCCAATCTCATCACGAAATTTAACGACGAACTCAAACTTATCCAAGAAAACTATCGCAAATTCACGAACTAACGCGACCGTTCGTAGCTGTGGCGAACCAGGTCCTTGATTTCTGCATCACTCAATTGGCCGCTACAAATAATCTCAATTCCATTTTGCCCCAGTAATCGGCTCTGCATTACACTCTCGTAACGTTCCGTCAAGGTCTGCGCCAGTTTTGCATCGCACCGCAATTCTGCCCTCAACGGCGCCGTACCGCGCCAAATTGCCAACACCATCTTCTCTTCGCGATAAAACAACAACAGCGTCCGGTCATCTTCATGACGCTCTTGTTCTTCTACCCCGTCCAGCCCTCGTGCATAGGCTATGAGATTTTCTTCAAGTAGCACTTCAACTCCTCAATACTTCCACGAATATCGTCTAAGGCCCGATGCTCTTCCGGCTTCACAAAATGCGTATGTAGCGCCCCCTCGAAGTAAATCTTCCAAGCGCTCACATCCAACATCCGATAGTGCAATCGCTTATTTAATTCTGGCCATTCCCGCTCAATAAACTTCCTGTCTTGATGAATTGAGTTTCCCGCCAAATACACCGTTCCATCAAAATTGCGCTCCACGAAATCGAGCAGCGCTTTTTCGACCGCAATCGCGGACTGGCCATCTGCATTTTGTGCCATCAAGGCATCACGCGACGCACGGTTCTTTTCCCAAAACTCCCCCACCATGCGTCGACGCATCAATGCCTCATCAACTTTTACGACCGCCGTAAAAGTCTCCAACTCCTGCAAATCCCAGTCCGTTGCGATTCCGGCAACTTCCAAAATTTTATCTTCTTCTGGCGACAGACCCGTCATTTCGAGGTCCACCCACAACAAAACTCACGTCTTCTTCGCCATCACGTCAACTCTTTCTTGATGTCCAGCTTCAAGGCATTCACGACCAGATAAATCACAAGCGCCAAAACCAAGAAGTTGATCAAATCGCTGATAAAGGTGCCATAGCTCAAGAGAGCAACTTCACCGGAAGGCGTGGTGCCCAAATTCGCCGTCAGCCCCTTCAGGCCCTCGGCCGAACCCAACAGAAAACCGAGCGGAGGCATAATGATGTTGTTAATCAAAGAATTGACCAATCCACCCGCCGCAGTACCAAGCACTAAACCGACGGCCAAACCGACCACGTTTTGTTCCTTGATAAAGTCCATAAAGCCGCTGGCGCCACCTTTAAGTTTGCTTGCACCAACTTTTGCAATACTCTTTTTTGCCATCGCAAAACCTTCCTTTATTAATTGCCTTCACTCTACCATATTTCAGGGCTTCCGACAAGCATAATCACATTCGTGTCGGAATCTCAATCCCCAACAAATCCAATGCATGCGCCAACACCGCATCGGCCCTCTCGACCAGCCACAATCTGGCCGACCGCGTCGCATCGTCTGCCCGTGAAATCGGCGCCGCCTCATAATACCGGTTAATTTCCTGTGCTAATTCAAAGCAAAAGCCCGCAATCTTCTGCATCTCAAAATTCTCTACAACGTTCGCGACAAGGCGCGGATAATCCAACAGCATCTTCAGTACCGGCTTCTCCAACAAAAACGCCGCCTTTTATACCATAGGAAGAGGAAGTTCTCCTTCCATGGAAGAGGCTATATTGCTGGAATTCTTCTGCCCTTTAAAATTAGTCTTCTATCTTCCGGGAGAAGGCGAAGGCTGGACGCCGTTTATACCGGGAGAAGGCATCATCCTCCCTCCCTGGTGGCCGGATAACATGCTGCCGGAAAAGCCCTTCTCTCTTCGCATACACAGGAAACGTTAAAAAGGACCCGGCGATGCCGGGTCTTTTTGCTTACCTGTTTTCAATATCCATTATGAGGTCGACTCTTCTTTGGTGGCGGCCTCCCTCGAACTCAGTGGTGAGCCAGGTATCGACTATCATCTTCGCAAGATCAAGTCCTACGACCCTGGCGCCGAAAGCCAGCATGTTGCAGTCGTTATGAGCTCTGCTCATCTTTGCGGTATATGGCTCTGAACAAACGCAGCAGCGTATCCCTTTCACCTTGTTGGCAGCAAGGGCTATGCCAAGGCCCGTACCGCAGATGGCTATGCCAAGATCTACTTCTCCTGAAGCGACTGCTCTTGCTACCTTTTCTCCGTAAACGGGATAATCGACACTTTCGGGTGTATCCGTCCCGAAGTTCACTATCTCATATCCGTATTTAGTCTGTATATAGTCTGCAATCTGATTTTTGAGTTCCACGGCTGCGTGGTCGTTTCCTATTCCGATCTTCATATTTAACTCCTTCAAGCACTGCTTTTTTATTTCTGCTCATCCGTTTCAACGGGACGGGTATGTATCACGTTCGGATCGGCAATGGGACCGTTCCCGGAAAAAAGTATGAGCTTCCCTGCCGATATGATGGCTACGGCAAGTAACAGGGATCCGACTACGTCGGAGGGCCAATGTACGCCAACCAATATCCTTGACATACCTATGATGAGCGGCCATGCGATGAGCAGGACTCTGATAAGGATGGCACCTGCCTTCGTTTTAGGATAAAGCTCGGCGCTCCTGTCTCTTTTGTATATGGGAAGGCTCTTTCCCTTAGTCAGGAAATAGTAGCCGATGAGGCTTGCAAGGACCACCCAGAAGACCGTGTTGTTCAATGTGTGTCCCGAGGGGAAGGAAAACCCGTGCTCGGGGCAAAGCCAAAGGGACTCGTCGGGGCGTGGCCTTTTGAATATGTGCTTTAAAAGCTCGTACATGCCGACGCTTGTAAGGACGCAGCCCGACAGGGGAAGACCGTAGGAGAACCTCGTCTTTTTGCCTGCGATGAGGAATACGCTTACAGCTGCCGGCAGCGGCCAGTGGCCTATGTATTCGAGCCAAAAGCCTATCTGATTCAGGACGGGATTTCTGAGCCCGAAGAAAAACTCCTGGACTTTTGCATCAAAAACTGCCAGCCTGCCCGTAAGAGCCAGGAAAGCCCAGCATCCGAAAAGCAGGGCAAAAAGCGGCAATAATATCCATTCTTTTGTGTTAGATCGTCTCTCCAAAATCATAACCTCTCTTGTAAAAAAATCTCTATTAGTATATCATAATAGCCGTGTCAAAAAACAGTAATAATTCATAAGGAGAAATAGATATGGATAAAAAACCTGTCCTCGTCATAATGGCAGCCGGAATGGGGAGCCGCTACGGCGGACTCAAGCAGATCGACGGCATGGGACCCAACGGAGAGATCATCATCGACTACTCGCTCTACGATGCAAAAAGAGCAGGATTTGAAAAGGTCATCTGCATCATCAAGCACGAGATCGAAGAAGACTTCAAGGCCATAATGAACAGGGGAGCTGCAAAGCATCTCGATATCGAATACGCATACCAAAGACTCGACGACCTGCCGGAAGGCTACGAAGTACCCGAAGGAAGAGAAAAACCCTGGGGCACCTCCCACGCCATCAGAGCAGCAAGAGATCTCGTAGACAGCCCCTTCGCAGTCATCAACGCAGACGACTACTACGGAACTGAAGTATACAAGACCATGTATGACTACCTCTCAAAGGCAGAGGACAAGGACGGAGTATACGACTTCTCCATGATGGGATACAAGCTCGAGAACACCCTCACGGAAGCAGGCACTGTAGCAAGAGGCGTATGCGTAGACAAAGACGGATATCTGACGGAGATCGAAGAAAGACTCAAGATAGGCTGGAAAGACGGAAAGATCGCATACACGGAAGACGACGGAGAGACCTGGACGGAAGTGCCCATGGGAACTACCGTATCCATGAACTTCTTCGGATTCACACCGGCTCTCATGAAGGAACTCGACGACAGATTCCCGGCATTCCTCGACAAGGCTCTCAAGGAGAACCCCCTCAAGGGAGAATACCTGATCCCGAGAACAGTCGGAGATCTCGTCAGCGAAGGAAAAGCTACTGTCAGGATCCTTCCTTCCGAGGACAAGTGGTTCGGAGTCACCTATCATGAAGATAAGGAAGCCTTCGTAAAAGCTATAAACGAAAAGATCAAAGAAGGCGTATATCCCGAAAATCTCTGGGGATAATAAGAAAAGCAACCTTATGCGGCGGAAAATTTTCCGCCGCTTTTTTTATTTTCTTCTTGCAATTTCTTTTTCTTTTTGCTATTCTCTACTACTGCATGTACGGTTATTCTGCCATAGCAGAATATTATCTTTTGTTAAGTCACTTGATAAAGGAGGTATCTTACATGAGTTACAACTTTCCTGTCATAGACATGGCTGCGACAGGCAGCAACATCAAGCGCCTGCGCCTTGAAAAAGGCCTGAGCGTCCGCCAGCTCCAAAGCTACTTCGGCTTTGATGAGCCCCAGGCCATCTACAAATGGCAAAGAGGCGAAAGCCTCCCCTCGGTGGACAACCTGTACGCCCTCGGCGCACTCCTGGAAGTGCCCATGGAGCATATACTGGTCCCCATGAAAACATCCCTTCACATAGTAAATGAGCAGCAGGACAAGACCTGCTGCTCTGTTTTTTTGCAGAAGCTGTTTTGAATACGGCCGGAAGCCGAAAAAATCTTCAACCCTTTTTGCAGCTTTCCTTCCGTTCCTTTGGTCAAGGATAAATATCCGAGGCCTTGGGGTCCGTCCGTTCCGCCGCATATTATGTCTAATACATACGCATATTGCGTAAATTCTGCCTTACCTATATCGAGACGTGTGGCTGAAAGATGGAGTTAAGGGAATTTGACGGCTTTAACGGTTTTGACAAAAGTATGACTGGGCGATGCTCGCATTGCGCTGGGCGCCTTTTAAAGATCAGTATATATCTGATATCTTTGCTGCATTTCCGGATCATGATATTTTGTTTGCGCAGCCTCATAGTTCATCTGCGCCTGAACCGGTATCCGTACTTTCCCGGCAA
>CAZTHD010000101.1:0-5440 GCA_964613315.1 uncultured Oscillospiraceae bacterium
GCTCGTTCGGTTCGATGAGCGCGACGCTTTTGCCGCGCTCGGCGGCGGTCACGGCTTGAAGACCGCATACAGTGGTTCAAGGACAGAGGAAAGCTTTTGGAAGCCCAGAGGATAGAGCAAAGGACCAGATATGACCTTGAGATGCTGAGAGAAATAGGAATGTGCAAGGGCATAGAGAACTATTCAAGGCACCTCATTGGCAATCCTCCCGGAGCAAGTCCTTACACTTTGATAGACTATTTCCCCAAGGATTTCCTTATCATCATAGACGAAAGCCACGCCATGCTTCCGCAGCTCCGGGCCATGGCCAACGGAGACAGGGCGAGAAAGACCTCCCTTGTCGATTACGGATTCAGGCTTCCTTCAGCTCTTGACAACAGGCCCCTTCGCTTCGACGAATTCGAAGAAAGGGTCAACCAGATCATATACGTTTCCGCAACTCCCGCAGAGTACGAAAGGGAAAAGGCAGGAGGCATATCAGCAGAGCAGGTCATAAGGCCTACAGGCCTTCTCGATCCGCCCATTGAGATCCATCCCACAGAAGGACAGATAGACCATCTCATAGGCGAGATAAACAAGGAGGTGGATGCGGGCAGGAGAGTCCTGGTCACCACCCTGACCAAGAAGATGGCGGAGAGCCTTACTGCATATCTCAAATCCGCAGGGATAAAGTGCAGATACATGCATTCTGACATACAGTCCCTTGAAAGGAACGAGATCCTAAGAGACCTGCGCATAGGAGAGTTCGACGTCCTCGTGGGCATAAATCTTCTTCGCGAAGGCCTGGACCTTCCCGAAGTATCCCTTGTCGCCATATTAGACGCTGATAAGGAAGGCTTTTTAAGGACGGAAACTTCCCTCATACAGACAGTCGGCAGAGCCAGCAGGAACGTAAACGGCAGGGTCATAATGTACGCAGACCAGATATCCCATGCCATGAGGGTCTGTATAGACGAGACCGACAGAAGAAGAGACATACAAAAGAAATACAACGAAGAGCACGGCATAACTCCCCAGACCATAGAAAAGGCCGTAAGGGATATCATCGAAGTGACCACGAAGGTCGAAGCGCATATAGACGAGTACGAAGGTAAGTCTTTGCTTGAGCTCACGAAGAAAGAACTTAAGGAATACGCAGACAAACTCGAAAAGGAAATGCGCGAGGCTGCCAAAGCGCTGGAGTTCGAAAGGGCTGCAGTGCTTAGGGACAGGCTCCTTGAGGTCAGGGCAAAATTGTGAAATTTGTAGTAAATATCTTGCAATAGTTTTTGATATGTGTTAATATCGTCAAGCATAATGGGGGAGAGTTCGACTCTTCTCCACGCGATGCTTATAAGTTCCTTATTAAGGATTAGACGGCGCCTGGGTGGACGGACCCTGATGCGCCGTCTTTTTTGCCTTTTTGGAGCAATTGTTTACCAATTTAAAGAGCCTTTGTGGTATACTTTTCCTATGCAGAAAGATTTAGTTATAAGGGGTGCAAGAGCCCACAATTTAAAGAACATAAGCCTTACCATACCAAGAGACAAGATGATAGTCATCACCGGCCTCTCGGGTTCAGGTAAGTCATCTCTTGCTTTTGATACCATCTATGCGGAGGGCCAGAGGCGCTACGTAGAATCTCTGTCAGCCTATGCCAGGATGTTCCTAGGGCAGGTCGATAAGCCTGACGTAGATTCCATAGACGGCCTGTCTCCCGCCATATCCATAGACCAGAAGACTACATCGAAAAACCCAAGGTCGACTGTAGGTACCGTCACCGAGATCTACGACTACTTGAGGCTTCTTTACGCGCGTATAGGAAAGCCCCATTGTCCCGTATGCGGCAGGGAGATAAGCAGCCAGTCCGTAGACCAGATAACGGACCAGATAATGAACCTTGGCGTCGGCACGAGAGTCACTCTCATGGCTCCCGTGGTCAAAGCCCAGAAGGGCATGCACGAAAAGGTCCTCGAAAGGATACAAAGGGAAGGCTTTTTAAGGGTCAGGGTCGACGGAGAGATCAAAAATCTCGAGGAAGACGAGATAAAGCTTGCAAAAACCTACAAGCACACCATAGAGATAGTCATAGACAGGATAGTCATAAAGGAAGGCGCCCAGAGCAGGATCTCGGAGTCAGTCGAGCTTGCAATAAAGCATTCCGAAGGAGGCATGGTCCTTGCTCTTTGCCAAAGCGGCGATGAAACAAAAGAGCTGGAATTCTCCACTTCTCTTGCCTGCCCGGAGCACGGCATCTCCGTGGGAGAGCTTGAGCCGAGGAGCTTTTCCTTCAATGCGCCTTTCGGCGCCTGCCCCGAGTGCAACGGCCTTGGGGTCATACAGTATTTCGATCCAGAGCTCATAGTGACAGACCCCGGTCTTTCCATACCGGAAGGAGCCTTAAAGCAGGCTCTTTCTCTTGTGGAGTTTCCTAGCTGGTACAAGGAGATGCTGGGCGCCCTTGCAAAGGAGCACGGCGTTGATTTCAATACGCCTTACAGAAACCTTCCCAAGAGCTACTTAGACGAGGTCTGGAACGGCACGAACGGAAGAAAGGTCTCCATAGATCACGTCAGAAAAGACGGCACGGTGGCCCATTGGGCAGAGAAGTTCTCAGGCGTTGCAAGGAGCATGGAAAACCGCCTGGCCCACACCCAGACGGAGATCATCAGAAACAAGCTCGAGGAGCTCATGAGCGTTTCCGAGTGCAAGGCCTGCCATGGCAAGAGGCTTCGCCCCGAGATACTGGCGGTGACCGTAGGCGGAAAGAATATCATAGAGTATACGGAGCTTCCCGTAAGAGAGGCTTTGGCCTTTACGGAGGAGCTGGAAAACACTTTATCAGAAAGGGATATGGCTATCGCGAGGCTCATACTCAAGGAGATAAAGGCAAGGCTTTCCTTCCTTGCGGAGGTGGGTCTTGAGTATCTGACCATGGCGAGGGCATCCGCCACCCTTTCCGGAGGCGAGAGCCAGAGGATAAGGCTTGCAACGCAGATAGGCTCTTCCCTTGTGGGCGTCATGTACATACTCGACGAGCCTTCCATAGGGCTCCATCAAAAGGACAATGCAAAGCTTCTTCAGGCGCTAAGGTCCCTTACGGATATAGGGAACACCCTCATCATAGTCGAGCATGACCAGGAGACCATGGAAGCTGCAGACCAGATCATAGATATTGGGCCGGGCGCCGGTGAACACGGAGGATATCTGGTCGCCCAAGGGAGCCTCGATGATATAAAAGGCTGCAAAGAGAGCATGACCGGTCAGTATCTTTCCGGAGCAAAGCGCATAGAGATACCCGCTGCGAGAAGAAAAGGAAACGGCAAGAGCATAAGCCTAAAAGGCGCTGCCGAGAACAATCTCAAGGATATAGACGTTGAATTTCCCTTGGGTGCAGATAACGCATCTTCGTTACCGGTGTGTCAGGCAGCGGAAAGTCCTCTATGGTCGACGATATACTATATAGAGCAGTCGCAGAGAAGCTCTACAAGACTAAGACCAAACCCGGTAGATTCAGGAGCATAGAAGGCCTTGAAAACATAGACAAGGTCATAGACATAGACCAAAGCCCCATAGGCAGGACTCCGAGGAGCAACCCCGCCACTTATACGGGAGTCTTCACTCAGATAAGGAATCTCTTTGCAAAGACTACGGATGCGAAGATAAGAGGCTTCGATCAGGGGCGTTTCAGCTTCAACGTCAAGGGCGGACGCTGCGAGGCCTGCATGGGCGCAGGCATCATAAAGATAGAGATGAACTTCCTTCCGGACGTTTACGTGCCCTGCGAAGTGTGCCACGGCAAGAGGTACAACAGGGAGACGCTCGAGGTAAAATACAAAGGAAAGAACATTTACGACGTTCTCGACATGAGCGTCGAGGAAGCTCTCGAGTTCTTTAAAGACATACCCTCCATAAACAGGTATATGAAGACCCTCTACGACGTAGGCCTTGGATACATCAAACTCGGACAGCCCTCCACACAGCTTTCGGGCGGCGAGGCTCAGAGGATAAAGCTTGCCACAGAGCTTGCAAAGAGGGCTACGGGCAAGACCCTTTACATCCTTGACGAGCCTACGACTGGACTTCACTTTGCCGACGTTGACAAGCTGATCGACGTTCTTCAAAGGCTCGTTGATGCGGGCAATTCCGTGGTGGTCATAGAGCACAACCTTGACGTGATAAAGACGGCAGACTGGATCATAGATCTCGGTCCTGACGGCGGAGACAAAGGAGGCACCATAGTCGCCCAGGGCACCCCGGAGGACGTGGCAAAAATAGAACACTCGTATACAGGACAGTATCTGAAGAGAATCTTAAAGTAAATGATCATGAATAAGATCAGTTTTGTTGTCGGAGCCGTGCTTCTCAGTTTATAATATACAGGATAAGGAAAGCTTCCTTATGCACAGTCATTTTGTGCATGCAAAGAGGCTTAGGGAGGGATTTTAGATGAAGGATTTTTTAAACGCCGTTTTTAAAGACAGGAGAGCCACTTTTCTGATAGGGCTTGCCATGCTAATAGGAGGCTTATGGCTGTTCATACAGAACGTTTACGTCTCGTCTCCCTGGCATCCCGCAGGCATTCACATAGGACCATTCACATTCAGGTCCGGTTTTTTCGTGCTGCCGCTTCTCGGCGCTTTGGTATGGCTCTTTTTCAGGCCGAAGAGCAAAGTCGCTAAGGTGTTCGCATGCATAGGCCTTGGGCTCATAGTCGTATACGTCGTGCTCAGCGTAAACATCAAGCTTTCAAGGGTCCCTGTCCTCGAGTGGATAGGCATACTCTTCCTCATAGTAGTGGGCGCAGTCATGACCTACGCCGGTGTCAACGATAAACAATTGAAGATCAAATAATATATAACGGAGGAAACATCATGACAGAATACACATTCCTAAGTACAAACGGAGATAACCAGATCCACTGCTACGAATGGGAGCCTGAAGGACAGCCTGTAGCGATACTTCAGATAGTCCACGGCATGGCGGAGCACGTCGGAAGATATGCGGATTTTGCCGAGTATATGGCTAAACAGGGCGTAGTCGTAGCAGGAAACGATCATATCGGACACGGCAAGAGCTCAGACTCCAACGACTGGGGATATCTTGGACCTAAGAACCTGTGGCAGGACATAGTCGAAGACGTCGAGATATTAAGAAAGAAGCTCGACAGGAAATATCCGGGAGTACCACATTTCATCCTGGGACATTCCATGGGCTCCTTCATAACCAGGATCTTCCTTGCAAGATACGGGAAAGGTCTCAAAGGGGCTATCGTCATGGGAACCGCCGGAGAGAACAAGGCTGCAGGGGCAGGCTCTGCTCTTGTTTCCATGATAATCAGGTTCAAGGGAGAAAGACATATTTCAAAGCTCATAACCAAGATGGCTTTCGGAAACTATCTCGACAGCGAGAGGATCGTCCGCGCCAGGCAGGGAATCATGGCATAGTAAAAAGCGTCAAG
>CAZTHD010000102.1:0-5435 GCA_964613315.1 uncultured Oscillospiraceae bacterium
GCTCCAGCAGCAGCACGACGAGCAGGCAGCTGAGAGAAAGAGCCTGGTGGGTTCCGGAGACAGATCCGAGAGGATCAGGACCTACAACTTCCCTCAGGGAAGAGTCACCGACCACCGCATAGGATATACCATGTACAAGCTCGACAGCTTCCTCGACGGAGATATGGATGAGATCATCGATGCTCTCATCACCGAAGAGCAGGCTGAAAAGATGAAGAACATCCAGAATCAATAAACTTCGGTCATATATTATTTGTTTAAATACAAGGAGATTTTTAAATGAGCAAAGTATACGTATTCGATCATCCGCTGATCCAGCACAAAACAGCTATTCTTCGCAGCAAGGACACCACTACAAAAGATTTCCGCCAGCTGGTAACCGAGATAGCTACTCTTATGACCTATGAGGCAACAAGAGATCTTCCTCTCAAGGACGTGGAGGTCGAAACTCCTCTTGAAAAGTGCAATTTGAAGATGCTCGACGGCGAGGACATAGCCATAGTCCCCATCTTAAGAGCAGGTCTTGGATTCGTCGACGGGATGCTTTCCCTAGTACCCAACGCAAAGGTCGGTTTCATAGGCATGTACAGAGATCCTGAGACCCACAATCCGGTCGAATACTATTGCAAGCTGCCTGATGATATAGAAAAGCGCTGGGCCTTCGTAGTAGACCCGATGCTCGCAACGGGCGGAAGCGCAGTAGACGCCATCAATGCCGTAAAGGCAAGAGGCGGAAAGAAGATCACATTCATGTGCATCATCGCAGCACCCGAAGGAATAGAAGTTCTCCAGAAAGCTCATCCGGACGTTGATATCTATATCGCAGCAAAGGATCGCCAGCTCAACGACCACGCATATATACTCCCGGGTCTTGGAGACGCAGGCGACCGTATCTACGGAACGAAATAAAAGCTGTCACTTGAAAAAGTGATTCTATAAAATCAATAAATAATGATCCCCTGTAACGCTTGTGAACAAAGCGAAACAGGGGATTTTTTGAAAAAAATGAAGAGAAATATCTGTGCAGGACAATGGGAATTTATACAAGGGAAGAATTGACAGTAATATTTATGTATAATAAAATCTGTGTGACATGCTCACCCGGCCTATAGAGGCCGGGGCTTTTTTATAAGAAATAGGACTTTTCAATGGTCACTCTTACAGTTTTTAGTGTCTGAAGGACTCTTTTAGGGTATAATATACGTATTATGAGCAAGAAAAAATACAAACTGAATTTAAAACGTTTCATCCCCTTCGTCCTCATCCTTGCCCTTATAGTCACCGGCATAGTGATGATACTGGGAAGGGATAAAAAACCCAACCCCAAGAGATGCAAACACAATTTCGAAAACGGAGTCTGCACCATATGCGGAGGCTTCGCAAAGGACTACTGCAAGCATCAGTATGAATCTGGTGTCTGCATCATATGCGGCATGCAGTGCGAACATAATTACGTAGACGGAGTCTGCAAGATCTGCGGCATGGAAGAAGATCCAAAGCTCAAGTGGCCCAATACCACTACGAGCTTCGATTCATATCCTTTAAGCTCCGTATCAGACGATCTGCTTGTCCTTGTGAACAAGAAATATCACGTAAAAGAGAGTTATGCGCCAAACGATCTGGTCGTAGTAGACCGCTTCGTTCAAGGCGTAGGAGATCCTTCCCAGGGCACCAACGCCATGAGAAGGGTGGCTGCCGAGGCTCTCAACAGAATGCTCGACGCAGCTGCAGCCCAGGGATACGATATGAAGCTCAGGACAGGATACAGATCCTATTCATATCAGGAGATGCTTTTTGATTCCTATGCGAGGAACCACGGAGAAAATGAAGCCAACAAGTATTCCGCAAGAGCCGGACAGTCAGAGCATCAGACAGGCCTTGCCTGCGACCTTGGAGCAGCTTCCCAGGGCTATGAGCTTCGCGACGATTTCGGCGAAAGCCCCGAAGGCAAATGGATAAAAGATCACTGCTGCGAATACGGTTTCATACTCAGATATATAGACGGTACTCTCACAAACGTGGGCCAGCACACAGGATATATCTATGAGGCCTGGCACGTTAGATACGTAGGTATAGAAGCTGCAAAGATCATAACTGAAAACGGATGGACTTTTGAAGAATATCTTGAAGCTGTAGCTTCAGCACAGAACCGACACAAAGGCTGCGGCCAAATTTATAGGCCGCAGCCTTATGCTATCAAGGAGAAATAATATGAAAGTAGTGCTCTCTCATCTTACAAAGAGATTTCCCAACAGAAACAAAAAGATCAAGACGGAAGTGACAGCTGTCTCCGATTTCGATTTCGCGATCCCGGACGGCAAGCTCATAGGGCTTTTAGGGCCTTCCGGCTGCGGCAAATCCACGCTCCTTAATCTCATCTCGGGCCTTGAGCAGCCTACAGAAGGCCGCATCTTCTTTGGAGAAGAGGACGTCACGGAGCTGCCTCCAGAGAAAAGAGGTATAGGACTCGTATTCCAGAACTATGCTCTATATCCCCATCTCACTGTGCTTCAGAACATAATGTTCCCCTTAGAGAATCTCAAAGGCGAAGCTAAAATGGCAAAGGAAGACATGAGGGCAAAAGCCATAGAGACTGCAAAGCTTGTGCAGATAGAGGACTACCTCGACAGAAAGCCTTCGGAGCTTTCCGGCGGCCAGCAGCAAAGAGTCGCCATAGCGAGAGCTCTTGTCAAGACGCCCAACGTACTGCTTCTCGATGAGCCCCTTTCCAATCTTGACGCAAGACTCAGGCTCCAGACAAGGGAGGAGATAAGGCGCATACAAAAGGAAACGGGAGTCACGACCATATTCGTCACCCACGACCAGGATGAAGCCATGAGCATATCGGACTATATCGTCGTCATGAAGGCCGGAGTCTTCCAGCAGATGGGCAAGCCTCAGGACGTATATGACGATCCGGACAATCTTTTCGTGGCAAAATTCTTGGGAGTACCTCCGGTGAACGTGTTCAGAGGAAAGGTCGAGGGTGGAAAGCTCTTCCTTGGTGACGATGCAGTTTTGAATGTCTCAGGACTTGATGACAGGGAAGTCTACGTTGGAGTAAGACCTGAAGGCTACCTTGTAGAAGAGGACGGGCTTCTTAAATGCGGCCTCAGCGCCGTAGAGGTGCAGGGAAGAGATACTAGCATAATAGCTGTCCACCCTGCGGCAGAGGAGGGCTCCTTCAGAGCCATAGTCATAGCCGAGTATGCTCCTGATCCAAGGTCTGAGCACGTGAATTTGAATATCAAGGCAAACAAGGTCTATCTCTTCGACGTCGAGACTGAAGAGAGGCTTTCCTGCGAGATCTCTAGATAGGAGGCGTCTTATGCTGAGCAAGAACAATAAAAAAGCATGGCTCTACCTCCTGCCGGCTCTGATGCTCCTCATGCTGTTCATGGTCTATCCTTTAGTGGACGTATTCGTCTACAGCTTTGAGGAAGGCTTCAACAGCGCGAGCCAGACTTTCTTTGGCTACGGAGGTTACAACTATTCCTACGTCCTCCACGACCCGTATTTCATGCAGGCTGTGAAGAACACCTTCATAATAGTCATAATAACGGTGCCTCTTTCCACGGGATTTTCACTTCTCATATCCCTCGGACTTTCAAGCATAAATAAGCTGAAAGAACTCTTCCAGACGGTGTTCTTCCTTCCTTACGTGACCAACACCCTGGCAGTGGGCCTCGTCTTCATGATACTTTTCAGAAAGACCGCATACACCGACGGACTTGTGAACCTTCTCATCTCCTTCTTTGGGGGAGAGACCGTAGATTTCATTCAGGGTCCTTACTGGGCCAAGATGTTCGTCATGTGCTTTTATACCATTTGGGTGGTTCTGCCTTTCAAGATCCTGATCCTCACTTCAGCCCTTGCTTCGGTCCCGGAGGACTATTACAGGGCTGCAAAGATAGACGGAACATCCAAGTGGAGGACCTTTACGAAGATAACGCTGCCGTATATTTCGCCGATGATACTTTATCTCGTGATAACGGGCTTCATAGGCGCGTTCAAAGCCTATTCCGATGAGGTGGCTCTCTTCGGCACTGACCTCAACGGAGCCGGCATGAATACCAGAGGGGGCTACGTATATGACATGCTCTACGGGACTTCAGGCGGATTCCCGAGCTACGCTTCGGCCGCAGCTATCATACTCTTTGCCATAGTCCTCACCATTACGGTCATAAACCTTTTGGTAAGCGGAAAAGGAAACGCCGGCATTAATTAGGGAGGGGCTCAGATGAAAGATATATTGCTAAAACTGATATCAGTAACGCTTGCGGTTGCACTACTTCTACAGACCATCCCTCAGCAAATCTATGCCGAGGCTAGGAACCATCGCAATCATCGCTGCAGTTACACTTACCGTTGCGACAGGAGGATCTGCCACCGTTGGACTATTGTATATTATGGAGAGCGTGGTTCCAAGTGTAGCAATCAGCGGTGATATAGGGTACTTGATAAATGGGGAGCAAGGTGCGATCGATGGCATGTGTAACACATACATGTGGAATGGAGTTTCCTTGTTTTTAGGTTCTTTCACCCAGTATATCATAGCAAAGATGGCTACAACAGGATCTCCAAATTCTATGGGTCTAATGGGAGAACGTTTAGCAGGTATTGAACCCAAGGATAAAAAGCCGATACATATAAACAATAGATCGAGAGTTCCCGATGCACTGACGCCTGATGCTCTCATTGAAGTCAAAAACGTTAAATATATTTCGAATACACAACAATTGAAAGACTTCGCTGATTATGCGAAGCTAATAGAGCGTTCGCTACATTTATTCGTCCGCCCGACCACAAGGATTTCGCGATCAGTAAAAGATGCAGGGTGGATCATACATTATCTATGGTAGGAGAAATCAAATTATGGTTTATGGAAAAGTGTTAGAATTTTTAATTGAGAACGAAAAAAATGGGCTGGGTTGTTGGTATTCTGAATATGATAGAGATGTATTACAAAAAATGTTGAACGAGATAAACATGAAATGTCATACTAATATTCATTATCTTACAGAAATAGACTCATTTAATATACATGGATCAGGACCAATAATGGTCAAATATCTCGACATGTTTCAGTCCGAATCAGTTAGATGCTACCTGATCCCACAGCTCGTATCTGATAAAGTTGAAAACTGTACAAATCTTGTATTTGCATCGTATTTACGTTTTAAAGAATCAGAAGAGTATATTTCTGCGCCAGGGAGACCGGCTCCGGCGCATATTTACGTCAGGTATGATAATGCGTTCAGAAAACTGAAACCCAAGGCATTGAAAAACGATTTGTTAACATTAGCAAAGAATCCAAGAGATGCCTTTTACCTGCCCTTTACCATGAGGATGCTAGCATCATGGAAAACATGTGAAATGGAATCGATTCTATTATATTACTTGAATAGTACTGATATTACATATGAATCAGTAGG
>CAZTHD010000103.1:0-5431 GCA_964613315.1 uncultured Oscillospiraceae bacterium
TATACTGCACCCTTGCTCTTACTGTCCTTGCAGTCCCGGCCCATCCGAAAAGAGCGATAAGAAGCACTAAGGTCCCGCTGCTCTGACCAAGGAATGCAGCCAGCACTATGAGGCTTATGAGCCTTGGAAGGAGCATGAACACGTTGATGACCCCTGAGAAAAGACCTCCGATCAAACCATTGGAGGACGAAGCGACTCCTATGACCACGCCGATGGCCATGGTCAGTATGCTGCTGAGAAGCCCTACGAAGAGAGTATCTCCCGCCCCGTAGATGAGCTCCGTGTATATGTCGTAACCAAGGGAATTGGTACCGAGGAAATGCTCTCCCGATATGGGCAGCCATGCGTCGAACATCTGCTTCTGGCCGTAGGGAGTAAGGGCTCCGGGCAGGACTGCAGCCGTAAGGAAGAGGACGAGGAGGATCATGCCGGCTAAAAGAAATCCGTACTTCTTTTTCATCTGCCGCCACCTCTTTTCTGCCTTGGATCCGCAATGATGCAGAGTATGTCCGTGACTATGACGGCTGCCACCATGATGACCGTGCTGACAAAGAGTATCCCCTGCATCAACGGATAGTCTAGAGTATATACGGCATCCGTAAGGAGCTTGCCCATGCCGTTTATCGAGAAGATATTCTCAACGACCAATGAGCCTCCCACGCAAAGGCTCACGCTCATGCCCGTCATAGTTATGAAGGGCTGCGCTATGTTCCTGAATATGTAAGAGATCCTTATCTTTCTCTCCGAAAGACCTCTCTGCCTTGCGTATAGGACGTACTTCTCACCCATTTCCTTTGCCACGTTGTTCCTGACCATCAGATATCTCGAAGGAAGTATCCCAAGGGTCAGGGTGAGCACGGGAAGCACCAGATGATGAACTCTGTCCGCAAGGAAGCCTGCCCTTCCGGGAAACATGCCCGCCTTGCTCAGTCCCGAATAGGGGAACCAGTCAAGCTTGAAGCTGAATATTGATAAAAGAAGCAAAGCTATGAGAAAGCTCGGCATGGCGTTGAGTATCATATTTGATATCCCTACCGCTTTATCTCCCCCGGAATCTTTTTTTGTTCCGAAATAAAGGCCTGCTGCAAGTCCGAGGACGGAAGACAGTATGACCGAAGGAAGGGCTATCTGAAGAGTGGCGCCAAGCCTTTCCTTTATGAGATCCGAAACCACAGCTTCCTTTTTGAAAGAGTAACCTAAAGTCCCGTCGGCTATGGATCTTAAATAATACAAAAACTGCGGGAAGAGCCCTTCATCCAGATGAAGGGCTTCCCGGTAGTACTCGTATTTTGCCGGCGTCATGTCCTCTTCCGCAAAGCCTGAGAGATATGCTACCGGATCTCCCGGAAGCATCCTCGGCAAAAGGAAGTTCATCCCTGCGACGAGAACGAAGCAAACCAGCGCTATCAAGATGTTTTTTAGATGTTTATTCAAATATCCTTATTTCACCGTTAAGCTCAGCCAGTTGTTCGCGTTGTTAAGGCCGAAAACGTTGTCTATGGTCATGTTGTCTATCTTAGCTGAAGAGCCGTAAGTGAGGCTGTCCCAGTAAAGGCCGACAAGGGGCATATGCTCTGCATAGTAGTCCTGTACCTTTGCGGCAGCCTTTTCGTACTCTTCCAGCGTTGCCGCAGAACCGAGCTCATTCACCGCGGCTTTGAATGTTTCGTCAAAGACCTGGCATCCGCCCTGTACCGCATGAGTCCCGTCTACGTAAATGGTGCCAAGGCCTGCTCCCATGCTCATACCTGCGGAGGTATATCCGAAGAGAGCTGCTTCCATGGTGATATTGTTTTCGGAGAACTTGTTGCTGGTCTTAGCATTGTAAGATGCGCTGTCAAGACCCTCGAGCGTTACTTCGATACCAAAGCTTTCGAGGCAGTTTTTGATTATGTCGGCGCAGCTGACGTGGTTGTTTCTGTCAGATCTGAAGGTAAGGGTGAATCCGAACACCTTGCCGTTTGCATCGACGAATTTGCCCTCGGCGTTCTTAGTATATCCCGCTGCGTTCATATACTTTTCAGCTTCTGCAAGATCTGTCTTAAGAGCTTCCGTATCCTTGTATCCTATGGTAGACGTGGGAACGAATCCCCTGTTCGGAGTCTGGGCATCCACGGAACCGACCTTGCCGCGGAGCTGCTCGTAATCAAGAGCAAAGGCTACGGCTTTGCGAAGGTCTTCGTTTGCAAAAGGTCCTTTTGCATTGTTGAAAGCCAGAACTGCGGGGGCGTTGGTAGCTGCCACGCTGGTGAGCTTCACGTTCTCAGACGATCTTAAACTGTCCTGATAATTTGCTCCTACGCCGCTGGAATAGTTCCAAACCATATCGATATCGCCCTTTTCAAGAGCCATGTACATGGTGTCCTCGTTTCCGAAGAGCTGATATACTATCCTCTCTACGTTGGGAGTTTCTTTAAAGTTTTTGTTTACCACGAAACTGATGGTACCGGAATCTTTAGAGAAGTTCTCGAAGACGTAGGGTCCGTTTCCTATGTGTGCTTCATCGTCAGAAACTTCGCTCTTTCCCTCGTAAATGTGCTTTGGGAGCACTCTGAATGAGGTCATGTTTCCGAGTTCTCTTACGTTGGGTGTGGCAAGAGTGAGCTCTATGCTCTTCTTATCGTCCGAGAGCTTGTATGACGTATACTTGGGAGCCACTGTTTTTCCGTCCTTGTCTGACTGCGGGATCAGGTTTGCGCTGCCGGCCTCGTCTTCATATTGAAGAGTGAAGAGTATGTCTTCAGCCGTCACGTCTTTACCGTCCGACCACTTCATACCGTCGACTATGGTGTAGGTCCACGTCTTGGAGTCGGCAGTTGAGTATTCCGCAAGAAGCGGATGGAAAGCACCCTTTGTGTCCTGCCATACGAGAGGCAGATGGGTAACGGCGCTTGCCAGCATCTCGTAATTGTATTCGCCCATGACGGCCTTTTCTATGGCAGCCGTGGTGCCTACGGTGATCTGTTCTACTTCAGGAGTCTTACCTGATTTTCCGCATGCGGCTAAACTTAATACCATTAGCGTTGCAAGAATAAGTGCTAAGATCTTTTTTGTCATTTGTTTCGACCTCTTTTCCATATATCTAAATATTAATTAAATCATTTTTCATCTAAGACAACTCTGCCGCCGTCAAAAACGTAGATCCGGTCTGCAGCCACTTCAAGAAGTTCCCTGTCATGGCTTATGAAAAGGACCCCCATTCCCGTTTCCTTCATCATATCCTTCACCAGTTCCACTATGTTCGCCTGGACAGACACGTCCAGCATGGAAGTAGCCTCGTCCATGATCAGAAGTTTTGGCTTAAGGGCAAGGGCTCTTGCCAGGGATACCCTTTGGGCTTCGCCTCCTGAAAGCTGTCTTGGGAGATGCCTTCCTATGTCCTTTGCAAGTCCGACGGATGCAAGAAGATCTGTAGCAGCTTTCGATACGGCTTCTCTTTCTTTTTCAATGCCGTGGTAGCGTATGAGCTCCTCAAGGCCTTTTCCCACCCTTTGCACAGGGTCGAGGGAGGCGTGAGGCTGCTGCCACACCATCTGCACAGGCAGCCCTCTTTTCCTGTCGTATCCTTTACCTCCGGAAAGAAGGCTGCCGTCCATAAGCACCTCGCCTCCGTCTGCAGCTTCCAGTCCGCAGAGTATCCTCGCTACTGTAGACTTGCCGCAGCCGCTTGGCCCGAAAAGCCCGGTGACGCTTCCGTAGGGTATGTCCATTGATATGCCGGAAAGGACTTCCCTGCCGCTAAAGCTTTTTCTAAGATCTTTTATCTCTATCACAGTACGCACCTCCGGCCCCTGTAGCCTCCGGTCCAGGGTATATCACCCATGCATTTTTCAGAGGCTCTCTCGCAGCGGCTGTAAAAAGGACAGGAAGAATCATCGCTTCTTAAGATCTTCGTATGCTTCATCCCGTTTTTCGGAAGCGCATCGATGAGGGCTTTCGTATATGGGCTCAAAGGCTCTTCGAGAACTTCCTTCGAAGGACCTCTTTCCATCAGTCTCCCTCCGCAAAGCACCGCTATATCTTCGCACTTCGAAGCAAGGGAAATGTCGTGGGTTATGATGAGAAGAGCTGCATCGGGAAAAAGGCTCCGAAGGAGCAGCGGAAGGTCCTCCGTGAAATCGTCGTCAAGTCCGTTGGATGGTTCATCGGCTATGAGGAGCTTCGCCCTGCTGCAAAGAGCAAGGGCTATGGTCACCCTCTGGCACATGCCGCCTGAAAGCTCGAAGGGATATTTGCCTAGCACCGAAGACGGCTCTTCAAAACCGGAAGTCTTTAAAGCAGATATGGCTTTTTCAAGAAGCTCAGCTTTCGGAGTCCCAAGTTTCTTGAGGTTATCGAAGAGCTGTTTTTTTATGGTCCTCGAAGGATCCAGCGACTCTGCGCCGTTTTGTGGTATATATACTATCTCAGTCCCGAGAAGCTCCCTCATTTTCTTACCCTTTGGAAGTTCTCCTCCGGCAAAGCTTGTGATGCCTCCTCTTTGCTCCACAGCTCCGGGGAGAAGGCCCATTATCGACAAGGCCGTCATGGTCTTTCCGGAACCCGTTTCACCTATGAGAGCAAAGCTTCTGCCCTTTTCTATACAAAATGAAATATCCTCCGTGATAACGGAAGGATGAGGACCTAAAGTCTCTATACAGCCCGACTCGTAAACAAGTATTTGATTGTCTTTTTTCAGTTCATTCAAAGGCCATACCTCGATACCGTTGCATTTTAGCACAGCAAAATACGACTTTTAAGCCCCGTGGGGGGATAAAAAAGCAAGCTAAAAGGGCAGTCTCCTGCCCTTTTTAGTTTCGATCAAAGATTTGCCGTTCTTGAACAAGTTCAGGAACTATGCTGACCGGAGTCAGTACGTATCGTGCCTTATGTTGTTGTAGGTGCGGAACAGCTCAAGGCAGGCTTCCCTGTCTATACAGACCAGAAAGTCCTTAAATGTCCCACGGAGATAGGGCGACTTTTTCCGCTCCGTGGCTCTTTAAGAAATCCTCTGTCCGAAAACCCCAGCTGACGCTGATCGGATCTATGCCTGCGTTTTTAGCCGTAAGTATATCAGTATCGGAGTCCCCTATATATACGCACTCCTCCTTGGAAAGCCCCAATTCTTCCATTACGGCAAGAAGGCTGTCCGGAGCCGGCTTTCTCCTTATGCCCTCCCTTTCTCCCAGTACCGTCTCAAAAAATCCGGGGAAGAACTGGTCCATCAGAAGTTTTACTGCGTAGTCTACTTTATTCGATATGACGCAAAGCCTTTTGCCCTGTGCTTTGAGGGCTCTGAGCATAGCTTCTATTCCGGGATAGGGTTTGGTCTTGTCCATATAGTGGACAGAGTAGTAGTCTCTGAAATCGGCAAAAGCCTGTTCCAAAAGAGCGTCCTCTATCCCTTCAGGCGAAGACCTCTTCACAAGGAGCCTCATGCCGTCCCCGACGA
>CAZTHD010000104.1:0-5405 GCA_964613315.1 uncultured Oscillospiraceae bacterium
AAACAGATCACATTATAACTTGATAGGACAAAAGCGTTATATCTTATGATATAATAAAGTGATGTAATATCTTGCTTTTTAAGATACGTTTGCTCGCCTGGCGGCAAACCGCGGAGGAACGGACAGCACCATGAAAAAAACCTGGGTCATCATAGTCAATGTATTCATCATCATCGCCATGCTGACTTTCGTGGTCCTTTATTCCAACTTTGAGAATAGAGTGACTACTGAAAGGCAGATAGAGCATTTTGAAAATACCACGGTCGTTATGGAACACGTCACCGAGAATTATCTCGAGGGTGAACAGCGCATTTGCGACGTGTGGGCAAGATATATAAACAGTAAAGACATGACCATAGAAGAGGCGGCGTCATTCATCCGCATCTCTCACGTTCTTCCGGCCGCTTCAGCGCATATCGTATATACCGATACTTTGTCAGGTCTGTCGACGAGAGCGAAACCGGATGGTTCCGGAGACTATTCCGTTTCCTATGAGAGGGTAGGTCTTCTCAGCGACGTCAGCTGGATAGGCGATATAGGAGAATCTATAAATATTTCACGCGCCTATACGAATCCGGTAAACGGTGAACAATCCATTGCATTTTGCAACTATATCACCCTTCACGACCAGGAGACAGGCACACTCCGGAACGCTATACTCCTTCGCGTTCTTCCGATATCGGAGCTGGAGCAGAAATGGGTATTTCCCCAGGAAGAGTTCGAAAATGCCGAGCTCTCCCTGATCGATGCAGACGGCGACTATATCATAAAAGGTCATTCTTTCAAAAACTCCAGTTTCTTTGAATTTTACAGATCATACAATCCCTTAAGTCCTGCCGACGCAAATGAACTCTTTGAGAATATCACTTCGTCGACCGGCAATCTGACCATGCTGAACTCCCGGGGAGAGGAATGTATACTCGCCCATACCCCGGTTTCCGAAACAAAGGGATGGACGCTTCTTTGTTTTCTCCCGATGAAGGATCTGAGCGTCAAAACAGAAAACTGGCTGCTCATCAGCGTCGTTTCAACGGGTCTTTTGGTCCTCTTCGTATTCGACCTGGCAGTCATGCTCTATTTCAATAAAAGGCTTCAGGCGTCGGCCAGAGAGGCGGCAGCAGCCAGCAAGGCTAAAACCGATTTCCTTTCCACTATGTCTCATGACATCCGCACGCCTATGAATGCGATAATCGGACTTACGACCATTGCGGAAAAGAACCTGGGCGATACGGAAGCGGTTGGGGAAAACTTAAGGAAGATCACCTTGGCAAGCAATCACCTGCTCACCCTGATCAACGATATACTGGACATCTCGAAAGTCGAGAGCGGTAAACTGAATCTGAGCCCGCAGACCTTCTCCCTTGTCGAAACGGTAGAAAATCTTATGAATCTGTCACAGCCCATGATCAAGGAAAAGAATATAAGCTTCGATTTCCACACAAGCCGGATAGAAAGAGAGTATCTATATGCAGACCAGCTCAGGCTCAATCAGATATATCTCAATATACTTTCCAACGCACTAACATATACGGAGCCCGGCGGGCGTGTCAGAGTTGACCTTTGCGAGGAAGAAAGCGACAAACCAGGATACGTTAAACTCACCTATGTGGTATCCGATACAGGTATAGGCATGACTCCGGAGTTCATGGAGAATATGTATCAGGCCTTCTCGCGCCAGACAGACAGCCGCGTGAACACCATTCAGGGAACAGGTCTCGGACTTGCCATAACAAAACAGATGGTAGATTTGATGGAAGGCTCCATAGACTGCCAGAGCGAACAGGGAAAAGGAACGACGTTCACCGTCTCCTTAGATCTTCCGGTCGCAGACAGACAAAGAGAGGATATGATGCTCGATCCTATGGATGTGCTTATCGTCGACGATGATGAGATCCTTCTTGAGACTGCAGTCGACACACTTGAGTCTCTCGGAGTAACAGCTGAACATGCGGGAAGCGGATCGGAAGCTTACAACATGATAATGGACCGCAGCAAGGCTGGAAGGAATTACGATATTGCGATCATCGATTGGAAGATGGCCGATATCGACGGCATTGAAACGATACGCCGCATACGCACCGAGATGGGCGCAAACATCCCCATTCTGCTGACGTCCGCTTACGACTGGTCCGATATCGAAGATATGGCAAAAGAAGCCGGTGCAGACGGCTTCATCAGCAAGCCCCTTTTCCGTTCCACCCTTTATGACAAGATCAATGAAGTCTTGGGGACCGAGGCAAAGTCCGTCGAGCCGGAAAGCGACTATTCCGATCTGGCGGGACTTAACATACTCATAGCGGAAGATAACGATATCAACTGGGAAATAATCTCCACCATGCTCGATATGTTCGGGATCACGACAGAGCGCGCCGAAAACGGACGGATATGCGTGGATAAGATGAAAGAAGCAGCGGAAGGAAGTTATACTCTGATCTTTATGGATATACAGATGCCCGAGATGAACGGACTGGAAGCCACACGGACTATCCGCTCACTGGATGACCCCTGGGCCTCCTCCATACCGATCATTGCCATGACGGCAGATGCATTCTATGAAAATATCACAGAATGCCTGAATGCCGGCATGAACGGACATATAGCCAAACCTATAGATATCAAACTTGTGATCAAAGAGATCCGCAGGATCAAGGAGGAAAAAAGATGAAAAAATTTCTCTGCTTAATTCTGAGCTTATGCATGGTCTTGTCACTGGCCGCATGCAGCAAAAAACAAGAAGGCGGCGCCGGATTCAAGCCGGCTCTCGACAAAGACACGAAATGCAGTATCACCATAGCCGGCAGCTATGACAACTTCGAAGCACTTGAAGCTGAATTCGACAGATTCAACGAGTTTTATCCCGACGTGCAGTTAAATTACGTCAAACTCGACGATTACAACAACGTCCTGGGCACTGTGCTGGAAAGCAACGACAAACCCAACATATTCTTCTCCTACGCATGGATGATAGGAAACGAAAAATATGCTTCGGTATACGGACATATGGAGGATCTGTCAGAGAATAAACTGGCGCTGGACCTGGACTGCATCCGTCCCGGCCTTTTAAGCCACGATGATAAAGGCCGCGTCATGATAGTTCCGATCTTCTCAAGGACCTACGGTATGCTGGTCAACAACGATCTGTTCGAAAAGGAAGGGATAAGCATACCGTCCACTTGGACAGAACTATTAAGCGCCTGCAGAGAATTCAAAGACAGGGGTTATGCCAGTCCCATGATGGGATACAGCGTCAAGTCTTCGAGCTGCCTGATGAACACTGTCGCCTACCCGCTCTTCTTAGCCACCCTGGCGGAAAACCCCGAAGCCCTCGAGCTTGCAAACAACCTCGATCCGGCTGCGGGAAAATATATGCGCCCTGCCCTTGAAGCAGTAAAACAGCTCCAAGACGACGGATGTTTCGATCTTGAGGAATGCGATAAGATCGAAGACAACTACACAAAGGTGATACTTCGCTTCTTCGAAGGCGACGTTCCCATGATGGCATGCACAGGCGATACTGTGTCCGGTACCAAGAAACGCGAAAGCCAGTCCGAGGCCTTTTCCAATGCGCCTTTCGAATACTCTTTCGTACCCATCCCAATGACTGAAGAAGGCGGCTATTTCATAGACAGTATTTCAATTGGCTTCTCAGTCAACAAGGACTGCAACGATCTGGATATGACTAACGAGTTCATGCGCTTCCTCATTTCAAGCGATGAGCTGAACGCCATGGCTTCCGTAAAGCGCCTCGTAACGCCCACTAACGATCTGTCGCTTGACTCCGTCTACGCTCCTTTCGGTCAGGTACCGCCGGAGCGCATCCTGACCCCGGAAGCCCTCGGCATCAAGGATCCGTTGACAGTCCAGATCAGGGTCGCTGCTTTTAAGGTTGCAAAAGGTGAGATCACCATAGATGAAGCTGTGACGATGTACGGCAGTTTCAAGTGAACGCACTAAAAAATCAAGGCTGCAGCACGGCGCTGCAGCCTTTTTTTGTAACGGTCTTAGCCTTTTTTTAATTGATGTCGAACTCTATGGTGTCGAAGAAGTGGGCAAGGGTCTCTCTGGCCTTTTCTATCTCTCTGCGGTCCTGCCTTCTTAATACGAGTTCAAAGTCCATCATGGCCTTGTCTATACGCTCCCTGAGTTCGCCGGAGGCCTCTTCATAGAGCCTCTCGCCTCTTAAGAGCTGAAGTTTTGTTGCCTCTTCCTCTCTTGGGTTCTGCTTTAGGTATTCGAGCTTTTTGAAGCGTTCCTCCGCCTCTTCTTCGGAGATCTTGTTCTCTTCGTTTTGAACTATTATCTTCCGCTTTACCCCCGATGAAAGCACTGTGACTTCCACCTCCAGCAGCGAGTTTATATCATAGGTATATACCAGCTCTATGGCTTCTTTGCCCTTTGGCCCCGGAGGCACCGGAACAGACAGTTTCCCGAGCAAAACGTTGTTTTCGGCTATGCGGCTTTCACCCTGGAGTATCTTGACTTCGACCCTCGTCTGGTCGTCGTGAGCAGTATATACGGTCTGGCGCCTGCTGACCGGTATCACAGTGTTTCTCTCGATTATGGGCAGGTAATGACCAGATTCATCGAAGAGCCCGTTGTATACGGTGACTTCAGTTCCGAGGGTGAAGGGACATACGTCTGTGAGGACCACTTCCTTTATCTCCTCGTCTCTTTCCTTCATGGCGCACTGAAGAGCGGCGCCCTGGGCCACAGCCATATCAGGGTCTACCAATGCCCCCAGGAAGCGCTTAAACAGCTTTATGACGAAGCTTTTTACTATGGGAAGCCTTGTGGCTCCACCTACAAGTATTATCCTGTCTATATCCTCGATTTTTATGTTTGCGTCCCTGATGCTTCTTTCTATGGGCTTTCTCAGCCTCTCGAGAAGGGGCCTGCAGATCTCTTCGTATTCATCGAGAGTATACTTCTTTGAGACGGCCTCGCCGTCTACGTTCACGCTCAGGGTGACCTCGCTGTTTTCGGCAAAGCTGCACTTTGCGGTCTCAGCGGCTTTGAGCACGTCGCTCATGGTCTTTAAGCTCAAAGACTCGGGAGCGATCGCCGACTTTTCGAGGAAGTCTACGGCAAGAGCCTGGGTGAAGTCTTCTCCGCCCAGGAAATTGTCTCCAGCTACAGCATGGACTTCCATGACGTTGTCGAAAAACTCAAGGATAGAAACGTCGAAAGTACCGCCACCGAGGTCGAATACCAGGCATCTTTCGTCTCCCGTGCCGTTTCCTATGCCGTGGGCAATAGCAGCGGCTGTAGGCTCGTTTATGATCCTGCTGACCTTAAGGCCTGCAAGCTCTCCCGCTTCCTTTGTGGCTTTTCTCTGAAAGTCGTTGAAGTAGGCAGGCACCGATATTATGGCCTCTTCGACCTCGCAGCCGAGGAAGTTTTCGGCA
>CAZTHD010000105.1:0-5371 GCA_964613315.1 uncultured Oscillospiraceae bacterium
TCGCGCACCCGGCTGTGATGCCCCAGGTGAACCCCAGCACCAGAAAGCTCAGCGATATTCCCTCAAAGTAGACCACCTCAGCACTTTCGCCAAGGTCAAGGAGCTAATAGCTTTCAGAAAGGCAAACGAAGTGTTCAGACTCTCTGAAAGAAGCGAGATAAACGAAAAGCTCAAAGATCTCAAGGTCGAAGGATCCAATATCTCATATACCCTCGGAGACTTCAAGGTCATCCATTCTGTCGGGGGAGGTCACTTCGATCTTGATGGAGAATACGAGATCGTATATTCCAATACCAGAAGCTCCTACGGAAGAGTATCCGGAAGCTTCAGCCCCATGGCAAACGAGTCCGTAGTGCTGAGAAAGGTACAGTAAAAAGATATGTTCAAACACGGAGATATCAGCACGGAAGTAGATAAAGGACCTTTCTTTTTCAGCCTGGCAGCTTTTTTGGGAAGCCTTACGGCATCGGTGTTCATGTTTGCACTGGGCGGAGGCCAGGGCCTTGCGGTATTCGGAGCGATAATGATGCTCATAGTTGCCCTTGCAGCCTTTGCGGTGCTTTTTGCAATGGTCACCGACTGGGCCTGTGTTTCCGGAGAAACGCTCCACATGCAGTACCTTTTCAAAAGAGCTTCGGTGCCTTTCGGGGAAATAGGAAAGATAAGTTTTAAGGACGACATATATACCGTATACGGAAAAGACGGAAAGGTCCTCGGAAGTATAAATGCAAAACTGACCGGCATCGGAAGAGTCGTAGCTCAGCTCGACAAAAAAGGAGTCAGATTCGAATAACGGATGATACATATAGCTTGTGTATATATATAAAGTAAACGGAGGAGAATATGGCAAATCTAAAGCTTTCTCACATCTACAAGGTCTATGATAACGGGCATAAGGCTGTCAGTGATTTTTCCATTGACATAGCCGACCGTGAATTCATCGTCTTTGTCGGACCTTCGGGCTGCGGTAAATCGACCACCCTGCGAATGATCGCAGGTCTTGAATCGATCACCGCAGGAGATCTGTTTATCGGAGATACTCTGGTAAACGATATGGAACCGAAGGACAGGGACATCGCGATGGTATTCCAAAGCTATGCTCTTTATCCTCATATGACCGTGTATGAAAACATGGCATTCGGCTTAAGAAACCGCAAGATGCCTGAAGAGGAGATCAAGGAAAGAGTCCTCAAAGCCGCCAAGATGCTCGATATCGAGGATTATCTTGAGCGCAAGCCCAAAGAAATGAGCGGCGGCCAGAGACAGCGTGTAGCCCTCGGAAGAGCTCTCGTAAGGGATCCTAAGGTATTCCTTCTCGACGAGCCTCTGTCGAACCTGGACGCTAAGCTGAGAGCGACCATGAGGACCGAGATCACAGCTCTTCACAAGAGTCTGAACACCACCTTCATCTACGTCACCCACGACCAGGTCGAAGCTATGACCATGGGTACGAGGATAGTAGTCATGAAGCTGGGATACGTTCAGCAGATCGACACCCCGATGAACCTTTATAACGAGCCTTACAACAAGTTCGTAGCAGGGTTTATCGGAACACCCCAGATGAACTTCTTCGACGTGACTCTCAAGAGAGAACATGAAAACGTGGTCGTCGGATTCGAAAACGGCGACAGCATCACTGTTCCTTACGAGGACGTATCGAAGATCCACCCAAGCTATCTCGACGGCAGCAAAAAAGTCACCTTCGGTATACGCCCTGAGCACATGACAGTGGACAGAGACGAAAGGGGCTTAAGGTTCGTAGTGACCAACGTTGAACGCCTCGGAAACGAGACCATCATCTACGGTAAGCTTGGAGATCACCTGGGCGAATTCACAATGAAGGACGAAGGAAACAACATCATTGCCAAAGTCGTTGACAGAGACGACATCGAAGTCGGCGACGTGGTATACGCTGAGCCTAATCCGTCCAAAGTACATTTCTTCGACGCGGATACCGAAGTAACTCTGATGAGCAAGATCCCGCCCTTCAACACCTTGGAAGTCAAGGCCGAAGGAGAGGGTATGGAGCTTCTCGGAAGCACTGTAGCGATGCCAAAGGTTTACAGAGATGTCCTCAAGGGAGCCGGAAGTTTCGAACTCGTGGTTCCTCCGGAGGCCATAGTACCGGGCAAGGACTTTAGCCTGCCGGTAGCCCGCATAGAGCAGGTGGACGACAAGAACCTTGCTTACCTCAGAGACGGCGAAGGATACATCTTTGCTCTGGTAGACGACAGCGTCAAAGAAGGAGATAACTACAGCTTCTCACTGCGCAATGAAAAGGTAGATCTTAAGGCAGGTGGAGAAGAACTTCTCAAGGCCATACCGAACGAAGATACCCTGGACGGTACCTTCTACAAGACCGAGGTCAAGGAAGGCGGAGAAAGAGTGCTTCACTTCTTCTACAAGATCGGAGATTATTCACTGGAAGCTCTGCCTGAAGACGGATACAAGATCAACTCGATCGACGGAGACAGCTGCTACAAGAAGACCTACAGATATGCCGTAGACCGCGGCAGCATGCATCTTTCGGATGGCGAAGGCCTTGCAGTCGAGATAAGCGAGATCCTTGATTACGGCAACGTACGTTTTGCAAAAGCAAAAGCCAAAGATCAGGAATTCCTCATCAAAGCAGGCGAAGATACGGTTACCGGTCCTGCAAAGGTAGCCTTCAGCAGCGAAGACGTATCCGTATATTCTATCGAAAGCGATATGAAGATCTGCTGATATGAAGGTAGTATCCGGAGGAAAACAAATAGAGATCGAAGCGAATTCCAAACCTTATCTTCTTAAAAGGATAATATCGGATGGATTCGACATAGTGCTCGTGTTCGCGCTCTTCATGCTTCTTACGGCGCTCATAATGAGGACTCCCATGGCTGGGAACTATAGGTCTCACGTTGAAAGGGCAAACGAGATAGCTAAAGAGTATTATGCACGCCTCGACGGGGTGGTCAGCGCAGATGAAGTAAGGGAAGCCCTCGAAAAGGACGAAGAGTTCAGAAACGAGCGCTTTGCAGCGAATCTTCACGGATATCTGCTCGAAGCCCTTTCGGCATTCATCTCTGAGGGCCTTGTGCTTCTTGCAGTGCCTCTTTTCACAAAGGACAGATCGACTCCCGGCAAGCTCATGACAGGAGTCATGCTCTTCAGCAGGCAAAGGCAGGGAAGAGCAAGCAGGCTTCAGATACTTGCGAGATTCTCATTCGTTTTCTTTTTAGACAGTCTGGGCCTTTACCTGTTCACAGGTATATTCACCTTCCTGCTGGTACCGGTCATCAGGCTGACGGAGATGCTTTTGATCAGAGATAACAGAACTTTATGTGACCTTGTGACCGGTCTTACGGTCATTGAAAAAAAATCATATGACGGAATCAACTAGTATTTCATGGAGGATAAAAAAATGAAAAAGTTTACGGCAATGATGCTCGTCCTCGCTATGATCGCAGTGCTTCTTACGGGCTGCGGCGGAGACAGCGGCAATAAAGGAGAAAAAGACGACGGTCTCATCCGTGTATGGGTCGGCGAAGAATCGGCAGAGTTTTATCAGAAGGTCTGCGACGAATATATCGCAGCTCATTCCGATTTCGGATACAAAGTAGAGGTCAAGGGTATGGATACAGGCTCCATCGCAGGGACCATAACCAACGACCCAACAGCTGCTGCTGATATCTATACAGTAGCACACGACAACATCGGTAAGCTCGCTTCCACACAGTGCGCAAAGCCCATCACAGATGAGGCTCTCATCGCACAGGTCACAGCTGATAACCCCGAAGCTTTCAGGAGCGTCATTTACTCGACCCTCAACGGTACCGATTATCTTTACGGTGTGCCTTACATTTCCCAGGCTCTCTTCCTGTATTACAATAAAGCACTCGTAACTGAAGAGCAGGCAAAGAGCTTCGAAGGTTTAAGAGAAGCTGCAAGAGCAGCAGGCTGCAAAGCCATAACAGTAACAGGCGACGACGGATTCAACATGTCCTTTGCTCTTCTTGCAAGAAAAGTGGCTGACAAGAGCACGACAGTCAAGATCTACGACGGTGCAGATAAGGTCCTCGGAGGTTCCAAGGGAACAAGCAACTGCCAGGGAGACGACACAGTGGCTATTTACAGATGGCTCCAGGATTTCGCAGCAGATCCCAACGGATTCAAGTGGGCTTCCTCCGACGGATGGGATGCAGACCTTGATAAGGATAACAAGGGTGTTCTTGCAGTCATAGGCGGATCCTGGCACTTCAAAACAGCCAGCGCTGCGCTTGGTGAGAGCAACCTCGGCATCACCCTCATCCCGACCTTCACACTCACGGCTTCTTCCGTAGAAGGACTTTCAGGAGTTGCAGCCGGAGATACTTTCAGAGGCGGAACTTTCGCAGACTGCAAGTGCTTCATGATCAATGCAAACTCCGCTTCCAGCAAATATGCAAAGGAGCAGGAGCTCATCAAGCATCTCTCCAGCAAGGAGATCCAGGACAGATCCTTCCTTGAGTGCAACAACGTACCCGCATATTCCGGATCCGTTTCCTATATAGAGCAGTGCTTTGCTGAAGGAAAGATCACAGAGAGCCAGCACAAGATGGCTGCAGCTCAGCTCGGAATGGCCGAATGGGGCATTCCTCAGCCTTTCATCACAAGTACTCTTAACACATATTATTATTCAAAGCAGGCACCGTCAGTGCTCCGCGCCATCGTTGACAAGACAGCATATCCTACGACGGGTACACAGATCATAGAAGAGACTGAGACCCTCGAAGGTGTACGCAAAGCTCTTTATCTTGTCGAATACATCTGGATGCACGGACTCACTCCGACGGAATTCCCTGCAACACTTCCGGCAGGTGCATAAAAAGTATTCAAATTGATCCCTGATCATTCGGAGGAATATTATGAGCACTAAAGCATTGATTGCTCCAAGTATCAACAGCGGGCCGAGCTTCGGCGAGCGCCTTGGCAAGCGTTTTTCAAACTTCGGTAAACGCTTCGCCGACGGTTCTCCTGGAACAAAGCTCTCCCACCTCATATTCGGAGCGGGTAATTTCTACCATAAACAATATATAAAGGGATTCCTCTTCCTGCTTATACAGGTAGCCATTTTAGCGATCATGATCTTCTGCCCGTCCATCAATAACACTCCTTACGGATGGAAGGCTTTGAAGAACCTGACCTTAAAATACACCAGTATGGGCGGTGAATTCGATCCCGTAACAGGTCAGTTCACAACAGGATCCGACTGCAAATTGATGGTGCTTTTCGGCTTCGTCACCATAGCTTTGATCATAGTCTACTTCTTCGTATGGAACCTGAACATCAACTCTTCCTACAAAGCGGATATGGACAGAAAGGTAGGCAAAAAGCCGGCCACTTTCAAAGAAGA
>CAZTHD010000106.1:0-1611 GCA_964613315.1 uncultured Oscillospiraceae bacterium
TTTCGCGCTGATCGCGGCGCTGGTATGCGTTACCACCATGACCCGCATGGTCAACGACGAGCGGACCCTTATCGGGACCATGAAAGCAATGGGCTATTCCTCCGGCGCGATCATGGGAAAATATCTGATGTATGCTGGGTCCTCCTCGCTTTTCGGCTGTGTCGGCGGCTTCTTCCTGGGTACGGCGGTCATCCCGCGGATCATCTTCCTCGCCTACAGCATCATGTATCATTATTCCGATCTGAGCTACTATTTCGATCCGCTGATGTACGCGCTGTGCATGGCCGTGGCGGTGCCGGGAGCGCTCGGCGTTACCTGGCTTGCCTGCCGCCGGGAACTGGCCGGGAAACCCGCCGAGCTGATGCGGCCCAAAGCGCCGGGCAACGGCAAGAGGACTTCCCACTGCGGCAGCCCTGTCGACGTCCGTGTCGAAGATGATGCCAAGGTCTGCGCCGTTTTCCTTTACGGCCTTGCAGATGCTATCAAGAGCCTCTTTGTCTTCAGGATTCGGCGCATGATTTGGGAACATGCCGTCCGGTTCTAAAAACTGTGATCCGCTGCAGTCTGCGCCTAAAGGCTCAAGGACGTCTTTTACGTAGAATCCGCCGCTGCCGTTTCCCGCATCGACTACTACGTGAAGTCCCGTGAGGGGTTTATCCTTTTCCTCAGCGCAAAGACCTTCGCAGATGATATTCCTTAAATGCTGGGAGTACTCTTTCATCAGGTTCCTCGGGAATACCCATTTCCACTCCCTGTTGATGGAAAAGCCGTCGTCCATGTTCTCTGCAAGGGCGATTATCTGCTTTATATCGTCGCTGTCGAGACCTCCGTCTTTCGTGAAGAACTTCATGCCGTTCCTGTCATAGGGAAGATGGCTGGCTGTAAACATGATCGCGCCGTCGGCTTTCGGTTCGTTGGGCGTATCGAAAACGGTGGACATGAACATTGCAGGAGTAGTCGCAAGTCCGCAGTCGTGGACTTCGCATCCCGCCCATGCAGTACGGTAAGACACCTCTCTGAAAAGCTCTTCTCCCGTGACTCTGGGGTCTCTTCCGATGTCGAGATAGAGATAGTTCTTTCCGGTCCTCGCCGCAAGCCATGCAACGAAGGCTAAAGCTATATCCACTGCGACGTAAGGTTTTAGATCTACGTCTTTTCCGCCTTCTGTTTTGAGGGCTGTTCCTCTTATATCACTGCCGTTTTGTAGCGCTTTATAGTTCCTCATATCATGCTCCTGATTCAACACTATATTATATCTTTATTCGGCCTATTATTCAAACAAAAAAGCACCCTCAAAAAGGGTGCCATGCATATTTTGCATTAATCCATTCCGGGATCGTTTTTGATATTTACTCTGTGCTGATACACATTATATACTCTGTATCCGCCGCCTTCAGGTTCATACTCTGCCCAGTAGGTGATGATGCCCTTTAAAAGATGAGCGAAACGGTGTCCGCTGTTTTCATCTTTAAGGAATACACCGCTTTCCTCTGCGGTCCTTATGACGTCTGAAAGGTCCTCCAGGAGTATGAGACCGTCGTCCATCTTTTTTTGGATCTTTTCATCGAAGTAAAGGTCTATGACTTTTGGAAGAGGACTTTGCATTCCTCC
>CAZTHD010000106.1:1630-5369 GCA_964613315.1 uncultured Oscillospiraceae bacterium
TAAGCTCTTTCTTGAGCATATATCTGTTCGTTCTTCTTTCCTGGAGAGCAGGCACTCCCCTATCCTCTTTGTTTATACCCAGGATGAGATCCAATATATGCCTTGCTTCCTTGCCTCTCGAAGCAAAGATATCCCTGCAGTTCGTGCAGTATACTATATACGGAAGTTCACTGTCTCCCATGCGCGCCTTGACCTGTTTTTCGACCATATTCCTGTTGACGTCATAGATATGCTGGCCGTAGCTGCAGCACTGGCTCTCTTTGCCTGCATATTTTGCTTCTTCCAGGGCCAGGCCTGCTTTAGATGCAAACTCCCTTACCTTAGCCTGCATCTCAGGATAGTTCCTTGAAGAGCAGGGATCGAAGACAGAGGCCTTTTCAAAGGGAAGACCGGCCTTTTCGGAAGGCTTTAAAACATCGTAGAGCATCACTATTTCAGCTTCGCCGAGGCAATCTTTCAGTATCCTGTAGCATGAAGGACATGCGGTGACTATGATTGGTCTTCCTGCTTTTTCCCAGTAAGAGGATATATCATCGTGTGCTTTTTCAGCGCCTTCTTCATCTCCCGTCCACTCTATAGGCGCACCGCAGCACCCAAGAAGAAGTGAGCTCTTCGGGTGATCTTTAAGTAGCAGTTCGTAGCTCATGGTCACGTATCTTGGATCAGATGCTCCTGTCTGGCAGCCGGGGAAGAAGAGATATTCGGACTTTCCCGGGTCCGGTTCATAGAAGAGGAAGGCCGAGTCAGACTCAGCAAAAGCGTAGTCCCTAAGCCAGTAGTCGTGATAAGCATGAGGTATGACCCCATCCTCAAAAAGCTTTTTTTTCGCATCTAAAAGGAATGCCCCTATATCTATGCCCTTAGGACATATCTCTTTGCAAAGACCGCAGTCCGTGCATCCGCTTATCTGCCTTGTGCCCTCCCTGGTATCCACGTGCTCAAAGAGGTTCATGGTGACGCCCACAGCCCTGTTTAGGTCTATGATGTCGTTTCCGAAGTCCTTTAGCATCTCGCAGGCCTCCATACACTTTGAACAATCACAGCCAGTGCATATGCCTGCCATGGCTCTTGCGGAAGGCTTGTCATAGGAGGTCGTATCCCCATCGGGAAGATCTGAAAGTCCGTCTGCAAACAAAGGATCGATCTCTTTAAGATTGCCGGTCTTGACCAGCCAGTCTATCTGCCTGAATATATTCTTTCCTGCCTGTATGCCGTTCACAAAGCCTGTGAAAGCCTGCAGCTTGTATACGTTTTCACAGGAAATGTCCTTTCCTGAAGCATTTATGACATGATCGAAATCAGAAGCTTTGAGGCTTTCAAGAGGGAAACAGGTCTTCGTCTCACATTTCACGTATTTGAACTGGCCGAGTATAGCTCTTTTTACGATCTCATCTCCAAAGAGTTTGCTGACATCAGGACAAAGAGCGCAATCCTCTTCGAAGATCGTGACGGAATACCCGCTCTGAGCGAATTTGAGAGCAGCCGCCATTCCCGCAAGGCCCGAACCCGCCACAGCGATCCTGACGCCGTTTTCCGGTACCCCGTAGTTAATGGGATCCTTGTCCTTGAAGGTCTCCGCGATGAAAGACTCGAGACTGCGTATATCGACCACCTCACCGCCAAGAGTTTCCCTGCACTTTTCTCTGCACGGCGCAGGGCATATCCTGCATGCGATTTCAGGAAATAGCACAGTCTCCCTGTATATGTTGAAGGCAGCGATGAAACTGCCCTTCTTCATTTTTGCCATCATATCCCTCACGTTCAGTTCGAAGGGACATACGCTGTTGCACGGCGTCATCTTAGATCCGTGTATGCATTCTGTAAGCGGAATTATTTCTCTTTTCTTTGCCATGATCTCACACTCCTGATATCTATTGTAACATAAAAAAATATCTGCCGCCTTATGGCAGCAGATATTTATTTGACATTTGTCTAACGGATACTAGGAGTATTCTTTGAGTGCAGCATCGCCGTTCTCTTCGACCTTAGCTGCTGCAGCCATCTTTTCTCTCATAGCAGCTTCATAAGCTTCGTGCTTTTCCTGAAGCTCTTCCATCTTCTCATCGAATTCGAATCCGTGATAGTAAGGAGCGGGCATCGGAACTTCTTCGCCCTTTGCGAGATGCTCGAGTCCTTCCTTTACCTTTGATGCGAGTGCAGGCTGTTCGTAGATCCTGACGCCGGTAGCATTGTAGATACCGCCGAGGATAGCATAGTTCTGACCTGCGAAGAAGATCTCAGAAAGTCCGTTGGAACCGAAAGGTGTTCCGGGACGCGGATAATCTTCAAGGAAGTGTACTTCGAAGTCGTCAGGTACGTTGGCAGCGCTTGTGAGTCCGCAGCCCACTATGGTGCCGTACTTCTTGTCTTCGAGATAATCCTCAGTAAGAGCGTATCCTATGTTCTGTACGATACCGCCGTATGCCTGGCCTTCTGCTCCGAGGTAGTTGCCTATAACTCCGCAGTCTGCCCAGGATCTGTATCCGAGTACCTTTGTCTCGCCTGTCGTCGTGTCGACTGCCACGTGAGCTACGTTGAATGCGAAGCCCGGTGTAGGATCCTGAGATCCCTGGCAGCAGGTGCCGTCCATTGCGAACTTTGTAGTAACAGGATCTGCGATCTGATAGGTTGCTTCATAGAGCGTATCCTTACCTTCGGCTACCATCTCTTCATATGTTCTCAGAGTGCCGTCTTCCTTCTTCATTGCAGCAATGAGGAGCTTCGCAGCTTCATTGATAGCGCCGCAGTTCATAACGAAGGATCTGGACTGTGCGGAAATACCGGAGTCGGGGCTGTTCTTTGAATCGTTGATGTCGATGTGGATCCTTTCAGGCGGAATGTTGTATTCCTTGAAGGATTCGAGCATGGTGATCATGTTGCAGATGTCTCCGCCCTGGCCCATCTCATGATAGGTGTTGTGTACGTAGAAGCAGCCGTCTTTTCTGATCTCTACGGATGCGGATGCCTTGTCCCAGGTACCCATGGTCGGGAAGAAGGTCGCAAGGGAAATACCTACGCCGTGCTTTACGGTATCGGTGTCGTAGTTCTTGACTGTTGCCTTGAGCTCTTCATAGTAGGGCTTTGCAGCGTCCATGATCTTTTCCATCATATGAGCGTTGTAGTAGATAGCCCCGTTGACGGAGGTCTGCTCTCCTCTCATGATGTTCTTGTATCTGAATTCGAAGGGATCCATTCCCATCTTTTCGGCAAGCATATCCATCATCTGCTCTGTGAAGGTGTTTACCTGAGGCATTCCGAATCCTCTCCAAGCTGTGCAGTGGTTGTTGTTGGAGGAATACATATGGAATACTCCGCGGATGTTCGGGATATAGTAAGGTGTACCGACTCTGTTGTAGTTCATGTTGTCGGAGAATTCGACGTAGGAACCGTGGTCTCCTGCTATGTCGTATCTGAGTCCGTTGATGTGGCCTTCAGCGTCGCAGGACATCTCTGCGTTGATGGTCGCAGCTGTTCTCTTTCCGGCATAGTGGCTGTGCTCTTCCCAGCTCATGACGAGGGAAACGGGAGCGTCCACTGCTCTTGCGCACATTGCTACCATTGCCTGGTCTGTGTAGTCGCAGGACCATCCGAAGGATGCGCCTACTGCGCCGTGCTGGAGAACTCTGATCTTCTCATCGGGAAGTCCTATGGTCTTTCCGAGAAGTGCGTGGTTTCCGTAAATGGACTGGGACTTGCACTGGATAGCGAGGTTGCCGTCCTCGTCTTCATAAGCAAGGAG
>CAZTHD010000107.1:0-5278 GCA_964613315.1 uncultured Oscillospiraceae bacterium
TACGGACAGCAGTATGTTCCATATCAATGACGCTCTTGACGGCAAATGCACTTTGACCGTAAAGGACGGAAAGATGACGGTCCATATGATACTGGCGTCGAAGAAGATCACGAAGCTTTATTACGGACTTTCGAAAGACGCCAAGAAAGAAGGAGCTGTTCTCATAGAGCCGGTCACGGATACTGTGACGTTCAGCGACGGACTGAAAGAAGAAGCCTACGGCTTCGACGTTCCCGTACCCGCTTTCGATGAGGAATTCGACGTTGCCATACTGGGGTCTAAGGACAACTGGTACGACCATAAGGTCACGGTCTCGAACCCCGTACCGAAGGCAGAGTAAGGCCGCTTGAAGAAAGACTTGAAAAGACCATGGACAAACAGTCCGTGGTCTTTTTTCTTAATGAAATCTTAAGAGTCACGGTACTGTTATTTTAATCCGTTATGGTGTTAACATATACGCAAGTAAAAGGAGATCTCCTCATGGCCAACATACTCATAGCAGACGACGAAAAAGACATAGTGAACGCACTTAAGATATATCTGTCATCGGAGCCCGATTACAGGATCTTCGAGGCATTCAACGGGAAGGACGCACTAAGGATAGTATCTGAAAATGACATACAGCTGGTCCTTCTCGACATAATGATGCCCATCATGGACGGCATTGAAGCTCTCTCAAAGATAAGAGAGATATCCAACGTGCCGGTGATACTTCTGACCGCGAAGAGCGAGGACACGGACAAGATCCTGGGCCTTAACGTAGGAGCGGACGACTATATAACGAAGCCATTCAATCCTCTGGAGGTCACGGCGAGGGTGAGGTCCCAGCTGAGAAGGTATCTAAGGCTCGGGAGCAGCGTGGAAAGTTCCGAAACTTATGCCATAGGCGGCGTGGAACTGAATGACAAGACCAAAGAAGTGACGGTGGACGGGAAGGAAGTATCCCTCACTCCCAAGGAGTTCGAGATACTAAAGCTCCTGATGATGAACCCCGGGAAAGTATATTCGCCCAAGGAGCTCTACTATGAAGTATGGAAGGAAAAACCTTACGGTACGGATAACGTCGTTGCGGTGCATATAAGGCACCTGAGGGAGAAATTAGAGATAGATCCGGCCGAGCCAAGATACATAAAGGTGGTGTTCGGTCAGGGGTACAAATTCGACAAGGGAAGAAGGAATTAGAGATATGAAACAATTTTTTAGAACTGCAGGGGGCAAAACGCTGACATTCATCGCCTGTGTGCTGGCAGTACTCATATTAGCCGGCAGCGTTTTAGGCGCCGCCGCATGTATAGAATGCGGATATTATGAAGCGTCGAAAGAGGAACTCTTTTTAGAGATCACGGAGAGCGAAGAAAACAGGATCATTTATCCTTATCTTTACCGCGCTCTTGACAACGGCAAAAACAAACAAAGCGAAGTCATAAAGGATGACGGCAATCTCATATTCGAGATAAGGGATATGGAAGGAAATCTCCTTTTGTATACCGAAAGCTCCAAAGAGATGAAGGAATGGGACAGAGAATGGTATTATAGCGTTTCGGCCGAACAATATCACGATGAATTTTATAAAAACAGCTATAAAGAAAACTCCGTCCTGACTGTCAAGCTGTCCCTTAAGGAAGGCTGTCCGGAAAACGACCTTTTGGCTCTTCTATATAAGCTGAACGACCTGGCTTACGAAATGAGATACTGGGTATACGGGGTGGGGATCGCAGCACTCATCCTTGCCGTCATATTCTTCGTGATCCTCATGAACGTATCGGCAAGAAAGCCGGAAAGCGAAGAGCTGTTCCCCGGAGCTCTTCATAAAGTCCCCTTCGATATATTGCTGGCACTTTTCGTCTTTGCCGCAGTAGTTCCGGTGGTCGCCCTTGGAGAAAGCGACTGGGCAAGGAGTGAAGTTGCCTCCGTATTCATTTTGTTTATCTACGGCGTAGGGGTACTTTCGGCTTTCCTTGGACTTTGCATGAGCGCCGCAGCAAGGATAAAGGACAGGTCTTTGCTTAAGAACACTCTGATCTGGCGCATCTGCCTCCTTCTGTGGAAGTTTATCAAATGGCTGGGCGGAGCCCTCTTAAGTATAGGGAAAGCCATACTTTCCCTCATAAGGGCAATACCCCTTGTCTGGAAGACGGGACTTGCGCTTTTTGCTGTCTATTTGATCAGAGCCATATGTTTGGGAAGAAATCCCTATGACTGGCCTCTTGAGACCCTGTTCGAAGCTGTAGTGATCATACCTCTCATACTGTATATCGCTCTTTGCATGAGAACTCTTCAAAAAGGGGGAAGAGCGCTCGCTTCGGGAGATCTGAGCTACAGAGTCGACACTAAGAACATGATCTGGAATCTTCAAGAGCACGGCGAAAACTTGAACCGCATCTCAGACGGGACTGCCCTGGCTGTTGAGGAAAGACTCAAAAGCGAAAGAATGAAGACGGAGCTCATAACCAACGTGTCTCACGATATAAAGACGCCGCTTACTTCCATCATAAATTATGCAAGCCTCATAGGAGAAGAGGAAACGGACAACGAAAAGATAAAGGAGTACTCGGAGGTCCTCGTGAGGCAGTCCGAAAGGCTGAAAAGGCTCATCGAAGACTTGGTGGAAGCGTCTAAAGCATCCACAGGCAATCTGGACGTGCAGCTCATGCCCTGCGAAGCGTCGGTCTTCCTTAGCCAGGCTGCGGGAGAATACGAGGAAAAGATGGCAGATGCAGAGCTTAAGCTCATAACGGTCTATCCTGAAAAGGAGCTTCGCATCATGGCGGACGGCAGAAGGATGCAAAGGGTCTTTGATAATCTGATGAACAACATCTGCAAATATGCACAGCCCGGGACGAGGGTATACCTGTCTCTTGAGGAAAAAGACGGAAACGCAGTCTTCACCTTCAGGAACACGTCGAAGGAACAGCTGAACATCTCGGAAGAGGAGCTCATGGAGCGTTTCACAAGGGGAGACAGTTCCAGGAACACCGAAGGCAACGGCCTTGGACTTTCCATAGCGAAGAGCATGGCTGAGCTTCAGAAGGGAAGCCTTAAGCTCTCCATAGACGGTGACCTTTTCAAAGCTATACTGAGTTTCCCGCTCATATAGTCCTAATGCTTACATAAAAAATACCACTCAGCTGAGTGGTATTTTTGTATGGCATGATGCTTTTTTTTACCAGCGTCTCGGTCCGCCCTGGTTTCCTCCGGGACCCATCATCTGGCCTTGATTTTGCATTCCGCCCATTCCTCCCATCATCTGGTTCGTGATGGAATTGACGGTCTGGCCGTTCACTATGATGGTGCCTCCTGTATATTGGGCTGTACCGTCATAGTCGAAGGAGCTCTGTCCGGTGATATCGATGGTCCCGCCGTTTACTATGATATTTCCGTTGGCGTCAATGGCATCGGTGTCTCCCTGGCCCATGCTGATCTTAAGAGTCCCGTCGTTCATCTCGAAAAGGACTGTGTATGCTGAAGACTTCTTCGCTGCGTTCACTCCGTCGTCCGTTGCTGTAACGGATACCTCTCCTCCGTTGATCTGAACCCAGGTGGCTTCTATGCCCTCTGCGGCTGCTACGGTGACGTTGCCTTCGTCTATCTGGAATATGGTAGTTGCATGGATGCCGTCGTCACCTGCTTTGATGCTTAAGGTGCCTCCACAAATGTATATGCTTCCTACGCTGTAATCGTCGTCGTTTTCACAGTGGATGGCATCATTCGTTGCGGTGATCGTGATATCACCGTCCGCTATGGAGATGGAATCGTTTGCTTCAAGTCCGCAATCCTTTGCTGATATAACGAGAGTTCCTCCCGTTATCTTGAGGTCGTCCTTGCAGCTTATCCCGTTATCGGAAGAGCTGACTTTGAGAGTTCCAAGGCCGTTTAGCACCAGGTCGTCCTTTGAGAATATGACTGCGTCGGTGTTTGTATTTCCGTCTTCAGCGAAGGTGCCGGATACGCTGAGGCTGTTTGTCGTTCCCTTTACCGTAGTGACGAATACCTTGTCTGCATTCTTTACGTAGATGCAGGGGAAGTCTTTGTTTGTGATCTCTGCTCCGTTAAGGACCAGCTGCACTTTGTCCTCATCCGTCGCATCGACTGTGATGGTGACTTCAGTCGCGCTTCCGCTTATGACGTATACGCCGGCTTTGGTGATTGATATATCCTCACCGCTGCTCAATGTATAGTAGACTGCGTCTTCAAGGTCGGCTGTTTGTGTAAGGTCTCTGTTTGTGAAGAGATCGGATGTATCGATTGCTCCATCAGAGCTTACGTTTGCACTGGTAACGACTGTGCTGCCCTGGTCTATAACGATGCTTTGAGAATTGCTCGTTTCGGTCTTTGAACTGCTTCCCGAGCTGCTCACTGCTTCAGTGCCTGTCTCTACATTGGTGCTGCTTCCTTTTGCGCTCCCGCAGGCGGCAAAGCTTGCTGCCAGCAAAAGAGCAAGTATGATTGCTGAAATTTTCTTTCCCATGATATTTACCTCTCTTTCCTTTTGGTCTTGAGTTTTTGTCTTTTTTGTTTGCTCAAAGAGCTTTTATGTCTGCCATTATACGGGCTAAGCTAAAATGAACCTTAAGGAAGAAAAAACTTTGAAATATTTTTTGCCCTTAGGTCCCCCCCCTAGGTTCTGCGTGAAGTCCTTACGTTCATACTGTTGCCTTCCTTCATTCCTTTGTGATATACTACCAAGAAACACATATTTAAGGATGCAGTGCTGCAAACAGCCCGCAAGGACATATTTGCAGAGAATAGGGAATCACGCGAACATCGTGAACGGTACCGCCGCTGTGAGCGCTTGACTTTCATGCCGCTATAGTCATTGGAGAGATCTGAGAAGGCAAGGCATGAGAGGGCAGAGGCTTTGATCCTCTAAAAGCGCGAGTCAGAAGACCTGCTGTATTTTTGCTCCGGACCGAGTAGTCCTTTGGAGCAGCTTTTTTACGCTATGGGAATTGCCGGCTGTAGCGACCGCTTGGGTCGCCACAGCTTTTTTGTTTGCAACGGAAAATGATAGAGATAAAAGATCTTGTAAAAAAATTCGGGGATTTCACAGCCGTAGACGGTCTCGATCTTAAGATAGAGACCGGAGAGTTCTTCGGGCTTTTAGGGCCTAACGGAGCCGGAAAGACCACGACCATAAGCATGCTGTCCACGGTGCTCCTTCCGACGTCGGGAGAGATACTCATAGACGGACAGAGGCTGGACAGGAAAGCTTCGTCTCAAAAGAGGAAGCTTTCGGTCATCACCCAGGAGTATTCCATGCGCCAGGATATGACCATAG
>CAZTHD010000108.1:0-5268 GCA_964613315.1 uncultured Oscillospiraceae bacterium
TTCATAGGAGGACAATATGGCTGAAGCCGTATTTTTCGCCCAAAGAGCTCCTATGGCTCCTGCAAAGTCAGAGCAGGCAGTCCTTACTTCCCTCCTGCTTTCCGCAGACCTTAATCGCAGCAAAAGAAGATATGCCTGCCTCCTGCAAACGGGAAATTCTTCTCCGTTTTCAAAGGCCCTTTCAAGGGATACAAGTATGTTCTTTTCATTTATGAGGTACTGCCTGTACAGCTCGTTCACGAAGACCTGCCCCTCCCTGCTGCTTCTGTTCCTTTGTTTTTTAATGATGCTTACAAGAGATATTAACGGAACAGAAGCAACGAGAAGAGCGATAATCAAAGAGAAAAAGATACTGAAACTAATGCTGGAGTAAAGAAAGCTTACGGCAAAAAGGAAGAAGCATGTATATGCCAGCAAGCTGCCCCTGCCCTCTTTTCCAAAAGCCATGAAGACCATGGAATCCAGTTTCGCCTCTACGGGCCCCGGAGCTTTTTTCTTCATACTCATGAGCCTTCTTCTCAAAGTCAGCCTGCCCTTCAGATATGCAAGGACATTGGAAAGAAGGAGATAAAGCCCGGCGAAATATGCCGTATATATAAAAAGACTTATTGCATGGGTCAAAATTTTCATTTCACCGCTCCTGCCTCCGACAGCTTTTTCAGCTCGCTTTCGAATCTTCGGAAAGCTTCGGGATCGGATCCCGATCCGTAGGACCTTTGTTCATTGCTTATGATATATCTGAATTTCCAGCTTTCCGTCTCCCGGTCATATGAACAGATCTCTTCGATGTGAGAAGTGCCTGTCTCATCGCAGCTCATCTGATATATGCCATTCAGCCTTTTCTGGCTTTTGTCGGAAAGCTGGATAAAGTGGAACAGGTAGTCAAAGGCGGAAGAAACCATTTGCATGGTCAAAGGAAGGTCTCCGCCCGTAGTTTTGACTATCTCTGTTGCAGCCTCAAGTGGAAAATGCCTTGGATCCCTTGAATGGAAAGTCATCTTCATCCTTTTAGTCCCTTTGCAGGCCAGCTTCACTGCCGTATCGAGGGCTATGCCGTCTCTGGCTTCTGCCAGTATGAAATAGTCTGCATCGCTTCTTAGGAGATTTTTCGATATGTGGAGAAGCTCGTCTCCATCTGCCAGGAGCTGTATTATGGGAGCCCCGGGAAGTATCTCGTGGATGGGGATCTCGGGATCCGTTTCTATGAGGACCCCTTCCAGATCTTTTCTTTCGCTGCTTTGCCAAGTGGCAAGGAAGGTGGTCTTTGCAGTCCTTACGGCTCCCATAAAGACCACGTTGAAACCCACGTCGACCATGGCTTTGAAAAGTTCTATGGCTGATACGGGTATGGTCTTTCTCCTGGCCTGCTCGCTGAAGCTCAGATTGGGAATGAGATAGCGCCTGAATACTATCGAAGACTGGCCGCTTTTGGCCATGGGCTCAAGATAAACAGTCACCCTGGTGCCGTCCAGTAGGTATATCTCGTAATAGTCTTTATCAAAACGTTTGCCCGGAGTAAGGAGAAGGAAGGCTCTTACGAGCTGCTCTTTCCTGCTCTCCTTTATGGTCTGCTCTTTTAGGACCATACGGCCTTCTTCCATGAAATATATGCGTTCTCCTATGATCTTTGCGCTGCTGCTTCCCTTGAACTTTTCAGTGAACCATTGGGATATGCCTGCAAGGCCCCAGTTTTCCTGATACACGGCGTCTATGAGATCTTCGTACCAGCCGGGATAAGCAGTTTTAGACGCTTCCATAGCATTCACGATACTTTCTATGCGCTGAAAAAAATACCGCTTTTCTTTTTCATGGCCGATTATGGCTTTTTTCTGTATTTCAAGGACTGCGGACGACTGTTCGCTTTGCTCCCAGTCGCTGTAGAAAGAATCCTTCACTTTCGTGCAAAGAGAAAAGAAAGGCTCAAGTCCGTCACCAATCGGCGCATCCTTATCTTCTTTCCTCAGGTATTCGTTGAAATCAAAATCCATCTTTTTTTGCTAGTTTATCTGCAAGACCTTCGATATCTGCAGCGTACTTCCTGTTCCTAAAACTTATGAGAGGCCGCCTGTAGAACTCAGCCCTGCCGCCGTCCTCCGAAAACGAGACCGGGATCACGCTGCCCTTTTGAAGACAAAGCCTATGGTCTATATAGTATCTGTCGCAGGGACTCGAGTATGAATATCTGCTGCAGATGAAAATTTCTCCGTCCAGCTCCAGTTTTGAAAGCATGGGCTTTAGCCACTCATATCTTCTCAAAGCTTTCTCTCCCTGCGATAGCACAATGCAGCGTTTCCCAGAGGCGATCATCGCTCCGAGGCTCAAGCCGTGGCTTAGGTCTGATCCGCAGTCGCATAGGACAAAGTCGTACACGCTTGCCATATCGAGGATGAAAACCATCACTTTTTCAGGATCGTAGAGACTGCCGCTCGCCATCCTGTTCGCGCCTCCTATGACTGCAAGCTTTCTTTTCAGGGAAGCGTTACTGCATATGCTTTCGATATCCCAAAGACGGTCTTCAAGGCATGGCTTTATATTTTCCATGGATTCAGAAACTTCCGGTATATAGTCGTCTCCCAAAGGCTCTTCAGCGTGTATGAGCAGCACTCTGTATCCGTACCGTTCGCCAGCAAGCATCATCGCAAGGGATAATACTGTCTGGCTTGTACCGCATTTGCCGTCTGCCCCGAAAAAAGAAATGATATTTCCCATTTCCTATTTCCCCGAGACAAGGAGCAGTCTGCAGTCCTTTTCCGTCCCAAGCTCTTTAAGTATGGAGAAGTATGATTCCAGACTGCATCTTATCCTTACGCATCCTTCAGACGCTCCTTTTATCTCATAGCTTCCCAGATAATTTCCTGAAGGGACTGAATATATGAGTGCAGGACTTCCCGCAAAGAGCTCACTGCTGCCTTCGAAGATCCACTCAGATGAAAGAGCTAAAGTGTACATACCGTCGTCCTCCTCTTCCTTTGGCTCTTCAAAGGAGTCCCTGAATACGAGGAAATTTGCCTTGAGCGGAAATACGCAGGTCATGCCGTAGAGCTTTTCGGCATCTTCCTTTTTCAGGAATCCCTGAACGAGGCTTTCAGATGACACGGATATGACTTTGAAGCTGTCTTTTCCCGCCGTATCACCTTCTTTTATGTCCACTGCAGCTGCGAGGACCTCTGTAAAGATCATCTTCTCCCTAAGCCTTGTCTCCCAGAAATACATACCGAGGATACTGGCAAGGATCAAAAGGATGCCGATAATACTTTTCGCTTTCATCACTTCTATTTCACCCCTTTTCTTTATTGATTATACTTTACATATTTTACCATGTCAATATTTACCAACAAAAGGGTAAAATAAAACCCCGGCATTTTCTGCCGGGGATATAGATAACTTAGTCGGAATTACTTTTCTACGATCTCGAGAAGTTCCATCGGGCAGGCCTTTACGCATTTTGCGCATGCTATGCACTTAGATGCTGCTGCAGCCTGTTCATCAAGTACCATAACGCCGAATGGGCATGCTTCTACGCACTTGCCGCATTTTACGCACTTTTTCTTATCGACTGTATAAACTCCGTTGGGAAGCTGCTTGATGGCTTCGTGCTCGCAAGCCTTTGCGCACTTACCGCACTGTACACATACGTTGGGCTTGGGAGATCCGTCTTTTCCCATTACGATCTGGATGCATGATTTGAACGGATTCTCTTCTTTGTAGTATGTTGCTGAGCATACATTTACGCATGCGAGGCAAGCCTGGCATTCGATTCCCTTTTTTACTGATAACTTCTTCATAGATTCCTCCTAAAAGTGAATTACATAACCTTAGTTAGTTTATCACATTATGCTCCAATTTCAATCCTATTTTTTTCTCAATCCTTTGTAATATCGTCTAATGACCCGTACACCTTAGCGCTTTCGCCCAGTTTGTTCCTGCTACCTGAATAATTGGAGATGATCTCTTCAACGTTTTCTTTTTCCGCCAGGATGTCCATTTCAAGCTCTGCGGCGGAGATTCTCCTGGTCCCCTGACGAAGAGCCGATAATTGCACGAGAGAATCTGAAGTTGCGACTGAAACGTTATACGTATGGCCAAGATCTTTGACGAGGCTTTCTATATATGCATCGGCGCTTTGGGCCTCTTTGGTGAATACCACGTTTATGCCGCTTTGCTCGTAGCGGGTACCCTCGTTGCCTCTAACCTTGTAGCCGTCGAAGACCAATATCATATCGCAGCCTTTCATCGCCCTGTATCCCGAAAGTATCTCTATGAGGCTTTCCCTTGCTGCCGCTATATCTCCGGAAGCCAAAGGCTTCAGAGACTTCCATGCGAATATCATATTATACCCGTCGACTATCATATATTCTTTTTTCTGAGCTATAGTCTTTGCCTTGTAGCCTGCAAGGGGTTCGTAGACCACCGTCGAATATTTGGGCCTTTTGATCTTTCCGAACTCCCTTTCCATTATCTCTTCAAGCTCTTTTTCGTCGAAATCGAAATTGCCGGGGCGAAGTTTCGGAGAGCTTTCGGCCTTGACTCCGCCGTCAAAGCTAAGACCGCTGTCTATATGCTCGAACTCCTCGACACTGTCCCATTTGACGTTCACTCCGCTTCCGTGGGAACAGAATACGCTGGCTGAGGGATTATCAACGTCCCTGTCCGGATCGTATCCTAAGCTTTCGATGACTTCGGCTGCATTATGGCAGGGATAATATCCCGCATATCTGCAGGAGAGCTTGCCCTTTCCCTTAGTAAATGAAAGAAGCTGGGTCTGATAATTTTGAAGTTCCGAAACGGGACCCACTCCGGAAAGGAAACTTCTGTCCGCTCCCTGCTCAGGTGATTCGAAATCCGCTCCCATGGCCTTAAGGTCGCTTATGAGCCTTCCTATCTGATCCGAAGGCACTTCTATCCTGAAGCTGTAAAAAGGCTCCAGAAGTACATTTTCGGCCTTCATGAGGCCCTGCCTTACGGCGCGAAGGGACGCCTGCCTGAAATCTCCCCCTTCAGTGTGTTTAAGGTGGGCTCTTCCCGCGACGAGCGTCAATTTTATATCCGTAAGAGGAGAGCCTGTAAGCACCCCTTTGTGTTTATACTCTGCCAGGTTATATAGTATGAGCCTCTGCCAGTTCCTGTCCAAAAGGTCTTCGCTGCAGGCAGTCTCGAGTACTATGCCCGATCCCGGAGGAAGGGGCTCCATAAGGAGGTGTACTTCAGCATAGTGCCTCAGAGGCTCAAAATGTCCCACTCCCTCAACACTGCTTCCTATGGTCTCCT
>CAZTHD010000109.1:0-5235 GCA_964613315.1 uncultured Oscillospiraceae bacterium
ACAGACTCTTCATTGAATGTCCAAAGATCTTAGATGGAGCCTCCGCCCCTTCCTACTATGAGTACGTCAAGATCGGGGAACTTTTCATTCAATGTCCTGATCCCTTCGCATACGCTTACGGCGGAACCGTTTCCCTGCACGAGAGCAGGATAAAGAAGGATATCCACCATTGGATTCCTTCTCTTCACTGTAGATATTATGTCTTTTATTGCGGCTCCTGTAGGAGAAGTTACTACGCCTATCTTCTTTGGGGCTGCTGGTATTTTTCTCTTGTGTTCAACAGAAAACAGACCTTCGGCTTCAAGCTTTTTCTTCAGCTTGTCGAAGGCCATCTTAAGAGTTCCCTCTCCTTCTGCTTCTATATCCCTTATCTGAAGAGAATAGCTGCCGCCTTTTTCATATACCGACACGTTGCCGTAAGCGGTTATCTCCATACCTTCTTCGATATCGAATCTCAGGTTCATGACTCTTGAAGAAGGAAGGAAACAGTTTAGCCTTGACTGCGCGTCCTTAAGAGAAAAGTACCAATGTCCTGAGCTGTGCTTAGTCAGATTTGATACTTCCCCCTTGACTGCTATATTGCAGAGTATGGGATCGGTGGAGAGTATGCGGCCCACGTAACTATTGAGTTGTGAAACCGATACTGCTTTCATCTATACGCGATTTCTCGAGATCTCGCCTAGTATACCGTTAACGAATTTGCCTGAGTTTTCGCTCCCATATTTCTTTGCAAGTTTTACTGCTTCATTTATGGAAGCGCCTGCCGGGATACGATCTTCCTCCGGAAGATAATAGCTTTCGGCAAGGCTGACTCTCATGGCGGAAAGATCGACCTTTGCTATCCTGTTCAGCTTCCACCCTTTGGAATACTTTTCTATGGTAGCGTCTATCTCGTCTTTGTTGTTTCTTATGGCTTCGCAGACAGCCTTGATATATTTCTTCTGCTTTATATCGTCATCTTCTATCTGCAGTTCGAAATATCTGTCAAGAGCTTCTTCTGAAAAGTCTTCCTGGGTCTCCATCTGAAAGACTATCTGTATCAAATATTCTCTTGCTTCAGTTCTGTTCATCTGTGTATCTGTATTCCTTATGTTTGAAATTGATGCTGTCTATGTGGATATTTATCTTACCGATATTGATGCCTTTGATGTTATCTGTGGCCGTCTTTACATGCTCCTGGACCTCCCAGGCGACCTCCGGGATGCTGACTCCGTAATCCACTGAAAGATGTATATCTATGTCTATACCTTTATCCTTAGGAATAGGCAAAACTCCGGGAAAGACTATCCCGGAGACACCTTCTGTAGCCAGCGCGGCATCCTGTGCAATTTTTAAGAAATTATCCGCCAATTCTAATAGTTATACGGGCTGTCGTTGTATATCTTAACGTTGATCAGATGCTCTTCATAAGTGACCGCAAAATTGCATTCACCTGATCTGTCGCCCTTTAGAACGAAATAGTAATAATTATGCTGCTCAGGTTTTATGGCAGCTTCTATGCTGTTGAAGCTGGGGCTGCAAATAGGACCTGCAGGCAGACCGTCCACAAGATAAGTGTTATACGGAGAATCGAGATTCTTGTCGAATCTGTCGTTTCCCATAATGTAGTGGATCGTTACGTCTGACTGAAGTCTCATGGGAAGATTGAGCCTGTTCCAGAAGACTCCTGCTATAGTCTTCCTGTCTTTTTCAGCTCCGCACTCCTCTTCGATCATGGATGCCAGTATGACCATATCGTGCATGGTATAGCCGGACGGGATCTGTGAACGCAAAGGATCGTAGACGTGGGATTTGAAATACGAAAGCATGGTATTGATGACAGTATGCGCATCTGCTCCCGTATTCACTCTGTAGGTCTCAGGATAAAGATAACCCTCTAGTCTGTTTGCCCTTGCAGTAATCTTGGTCCTTCCGTTAGTATCCTTGATCTCATAGCCGTTAGAAGGAAGGAAGCTGTAGTCGTAATCGTCCTCAAGAGCTCTCATGAATTCGTCTTTTGAAGTGATTATACCATCAGAAAGAAGCTTATCGGCTACCTGGGTGATAGTATACCCTTCAGGTATCGTAAAGCTTGTTTCTTTAAGTCTTCCGAACTGAAGCAGTTCCATTATCTGTTCCATGGTCATGGATGGAGATAATGAATAATGGCCGGCCTGATACTTTCCGTCCAGCCCGTTGAGCTTGGTCTTGTACTTGAATATCTTGGCAGATCTTATGATGCCGTTTTCTTCAAGTACGTTGCCTATCTTAGTAGTGCCGCTACCGCTTTCTATATCGATCTCGATGATCTCGTTCGATTCAGGCTTGTAGGCATTGTTATAGTGTTTTATACCGGAATATGCTCCAACTATGGTCAATATTCCAATAAGCAGTAAGGCGAGCAGTATGGAGCCTACTGTTCGCCCTGCATTTCTTTTCTTTTTATTGGACATGCTATTTTGCTCTGCTCAGATACTCGCCTGTTCTTGTGTCGATCTGGATCTTCTCACCTGTCTCGATGAAAATAGGGATCTGAACTACTGCGCCTGTCTCGACTGTAGCAGCCTTTGTAACGTTAGTTGCAGTGTTGCCCTTAACGCCTGGTTCTGTATCTGTTACTTCGAGTACTACAAAGTTCTCGGGCTCTACTGTGAATGCGTTGCCCTGGAAGAACTTAACGGTAACTTCATCGTTTTCTCTGATCCACTTTACAGCTTCTTCTACCAGCTCAAAGTTGAGGGGGACCATGTCGTATGTTTCTGGATCCATGAAATAGTAAAGATCTCCGTCGTTGTAGGAATATTGCATCCTCTTTGTTTCGATGACAGCATCTTCAAACTTATCACTGGGGCTGAAAGCCTCTTCTCTTGTAGATCCTGTAAGAATGTTTCTGTACTTTGTTCTTACAAAAGCTGCGCCTTTACCGGGCTTGACGTGCTGGAAGGAAAGAACGACACAAGGATCTCCGTCCTTTATGAAAGTCTTACCGTTTCTAAAATCACTTGCATAAACCATTTAAAATATCTCCTCCGTGTATTACTACAGTATTGTTAACTCTTTTGGTGCGTCTTCGAAGTCAATTATACCCGATTCTGTGACTAATGCCAAGTCTTCAATTCTGACTCCGAACTTTCCCGGGATATAGATTCCGGGCTCAATTGACAGTATCGCTCCTGCCGGGATGACGTTCTTGTATGCAGGGCTGTAATTGGGCTTTTCATGGATCTCAAGGCCTGTGCCGTGTCCAAGGGAATGACCGAAATATTCACCGTATCCTGCTTCTTCTATGACGGATCTTGCGAAGGCGTCCCCTTCCTGGCCTGTGATGCCGGCGTGAAGATTAGCTATGGCGTTGAGCTGGGCTTTTAGCACTACGTTGTACACTTCTTTCATTTCGTCAGTAACGCTTCCCATGGCCACGGTCCTAGTCATATCAGAGCAGTAACCGTCTACTTTGCATCCGAAGTCCATGGTGACGAAATCGCCGTGCTCGATCTTCTTGTGTCCGGGAACTCCGTGAGGTCTCGAAGTCTTGTCTCCGCTTATGAGTATGGTCTCAAATGAAGGACCTTCAGCTCCGCATTTTCTCATGAAGTATTCGAGCTCTGCTGCAGCTTCGACTTCTTCAAGTCCCGTTTTTAGATACTCCAGCATGTGAAGATAAGTCTTTACTGCTATCTCGCAGGCTTTCTTCGTACTTTCGATCTCATATTCGTCCTTTATCATCCTGAGCTGTTCCACAAGGCCTGAAACAGGAACGAAAGTCTTCACGTCCTTAAGCCCCGTATTAAGTCCCATGAACAGATCGAGAGTCATGGCGTCTTTTTCTACGCCTATCCTCTTGTCCTTTTTATCCTTTAGGATCTCAAGTATGTTTCTTCCTGTCTTGGTAAGGTCTAAAGTAAGCCAATCGCTGAGGGACTGTGCCATCTCCAGATATCTGAAGTCTGTGATGACGTAAGCTTCATCCTTTGAAATGTAAAGGTAGCAATCGTCTCCTCTCTGGCCTGTGAAATATGCTACGTTGGCAGGTTTGTTTATGAACAGAGCGTCTATGCCTGCCTCATCGAAAAGAGGTCTTAATTTGTTTATTCTTTCCTTGAATCTATTCATTGAAGAGCCTCCCCTATCATCTGATAGATCTCCGATACTATATGGGATATAGACATCTGAGCGTTGAGATATTCAGCTGCGCTGGGATCGCTCATGACAACGGCGTACAGCTGCTGATACTTTGAAAGAGTATCTTCATCTGGAGTCTGCCCTGTCATTGTCATAGTCTGAAGCTCAAGGCCCTTTTCCGTGAAATCATTGATCATCTTGGCAAGATCTTCGTTTGCATCGATCTTAGCTTTTGCAGCTTTGTAGTTTTTGTACTGATCACACTCTTTGAGTGAATGTACCAGTTCTCTCGCTACGTCGTAAACGTTCTGCATATTAAACCTCCATAAATACAGGAACTATTACAGGATTCCTGTTGATCTCTTTGTATATAAAGTTCTTGAGGGTAGCCTCAAGCATTTCCTTTATCTGTTCTTTGTTTTGCTTATGCTTGTATGCGTCGTCAAGGGCATTGTAAAGCTCTGCCCTTGCCCTGTCGAGGACCTGGCCGTATTCTTTGACGTATATGAGGCCCTTAGTATGGAGCTGGATATCTGATACTATCCTGTTACTGTCGTCGAAGACTGCTGCAAGTATGATGATGCCGCCTTCAGAGAGTGATTTTCTCTCGCTGAGTACCTTTGCTCCGACGTCCCCTATGCCAAGTCCGTCTACCAGGACTGCTCCTGCCTGCACTGTCTCTGATGAGAGCTTGAAGCTCCTCTTCGAAAGCTCCATGACAGAGCCGTTCTCAGCGATGATGATGTGGTTTTTATCTACTCCCATCTCCTGGGCAAGCTCGGAATGGCTGACAAGGAGCCTTATCTCTCCATGAACTGGCATGAAGTACTTTGGCTTCATGAGAGCAAGCATGAGCTTTAATTCTTCCTTTTTAGCATGTCCCGATGCGTGGACGTCCGCTATCTCGCTGTATATGACCTGTCCGCCCAGAGCCATGATCTCGTTGATGATATCATAAACGCCAAGCTCGTTTCCGGGGATTATGGACGAAGATAGGATGACTACGTCGTCTGAAGTGATCTTTATCTCCTTATGCTGTCCTTCGGCTATCCTTGTAAGAGCGCTTGTAGGCTCTACCTGGGAACCTGTGGTAAGCACTACTATCTCGCTGTTATTGAAAAGCTTAGCCTGTTT
>CAZTHD010000110.1:0-5229 GCA_964613315.1 uncultured Oscillospiraceae bacterium
CGGGTATGATGACCTCGTAAAGATCTCTTGGCATCCTGCCGTAGGTGATGTTCAAACTGCCCTTTGCATCACTCACGCCCAATACCTGAGCATTGTTGTTCTCGTCAGCATAGGCTCCGCCCTCGTTTCCGTATCTCATGACTATGTCGAAGAGATACTCGTCCATGGCGTATGCGCTGGGAGAGAGCTGGTCTACTATGCCGACAACTGTGAATTTCTTTTCCTGAGTGTTGTTTATGGCGCACTCTTTGCCTACGAAGCCTTCGGCGCTGGTTATACCAACCATGACTGCTGAGCCGTAATCGAAAGTGTTGCTCTTATCGAATATCATCTTGTCGATGACCAGCTCGTATTCGTTTTCTGGCATACGGCCCGCAATGAGCATGGACTCGTCTATGAGCGAGGTCCCTGCAAGTGATGCTTCCACGTAGTCCTGAGCACCGTTGGTCTGATAATAGTAATTGCTGTAGTCGAATATGAGGCTGAGCCTTCCGCTCCCGGGGATTACGTACCTTATGCTGTCCATATTCTCGCATTCAAGGAACTCTTCCACCGTGTTCCTCGTGTTGTTCACCCTCAGGTTATATTTATTCTCAGTGATGAACTCGTCGTCTGTTACCGTGTTGACTCCTATGACGCTGGATGCAGAGTACATGATGAACATGGATGATACCACGAATCCCAGGAGCAGTATCTTCTTTAGTATCGGATAATTGAGTATCTTCTTCACTCCGTTCACGAAAAGGGTGAATATGTTGTAGATGGAGTGATAGCGAAGTTTCTTAAGTCCCGTATCGAGCTTGGAATAATCGAAGTTGTTCTTCTCGGCTTCTTCCTTTGAAAGGGCGTGATAGTGATCGTCTATGAGCTCTATTGCAGAGTCCTGATCGACGACCTCCGTCTTCTTGCCGTTGGTCTGTATGTACAGGTTACCGTTTCTTAGGACTATGGATACGTCGAGATCTGCGCTTCCGTCCGAGTAGAAGTTGAGGTTCATGCCGCCTGCGCTTCCGCTCTCGTGGACCGGGAGATCTTTAAGATAGATATGGTTATCTATACGGTAATCCAGCGCTTCGTCTCTCTCGTTGATATAGTCGTTGACTACCTTTCCGTCGACTATCTCTATGACCCTGTCTGCATAGAACTCAGCCAGTTCTCTTTCGTGAGTGACCAGGATGACCAGCTTTTCCTTCGATATGGTCTTGATTATGTTCATGACTTCGAGAGAGTTTCCGGAATCGAGGTTTCCCGTGGGCTCGTCAGCAATGATGATGCCCGGGTTCTTCACTATGGCTCTTGCTATGCCTACCCTCTGGCGCTCGCCGCCTGAAAGAGCTGTGGCAGGACGGTTCCTGTATCTATAAAGTCCGACCTTTTCGAGAGCGTAGTAGACGTTTTCCTTTAACTTATCTTTCTTCCTTACGCCAAGCATTCGAAGAGGCATAGCCACGTTGTCGAATACTGTCATATCGTCTACCAGATGATAGTTCTGGAAGATGTAGCCTATGTTCTTGTTTCTGATGTTGTCCGTGTGTCCGGAGAAGAGGCCGTTCATCCTCTTTCCGTTAACGAAGATCTTACCCGAATCAGGCTTGTCGAGACCTCCTATCATATTGAGGAGGGTCGTTTTTCCGCATCCGGAGTTACCCAGTATGGCCACAAGGCCTTTGTCTCCAAAGGACAGGGTGGTGTTGTCTATGGCCGTGACCTGGTTGCGCTTGAACCTGTTATAGTATTTTTTTGCTTTTACTACTTCTATCATGACCTACACCTCCTTGTAGACGTTCATTGCAGACGTCTTGAACAGCTGCCTTGAATATCTTGCCGAGATTATCAGCGACATAAGGTTGAGAACGACGTAAAGTATGACGTAATCCTTGAGCTTCAAGTACTTGAGTATCACGTCGATGAAATCGAAGTGATAGTAGCCAAGATGGGCCGCATACAAAGCTCCGAGCATCAGGAAGAACGCAAGGTTGAGCACTATGAGGAGCTCTATCCTTATGAGGCTCCTGCAGTCGGGAGCAGAGCCTCCCAGCATTCTGACCGTCGCATAGTAAACGTTCCTCGACCTCATTATGAGCTTAACGATGAAGTAGCTTATGAAGAAGAGGACTACCACAAGGCCCGTAGACCAGAGGGTGTTGAATATGTCGTTCATGACCATCCAGGTCCTGTCGGGGTTGAGGAGAGCGTCCTGCACGTACATAGGCTCATAGCCCATTTCCTTGAGCTCTGCAAGGGTATCCCTGACCTTTTCGGGATCATTTACGAAAACGCTGCTCTGGTAGCAGTCCTTATCGAAGAACTCGTCGTAGTCCTGAGGATTGACGAGTATCACGCCGTTGTTCCAGTTGTAATCGGAATATCCGGTCTTTTCAGTGAAGTTCCACTGATAATATATATCGCTTATGGTGAACCACTTGGAATCCGTATAGTAGAGGTTGGAAACAGTGACCTTGAAGCTCTGCCCCGGAGCCCATTGCCATTCCCAGAAATAGTTCCAGTCGGAAGATACTATGGCTCCGCCTCTTCCCACTCTGTTGCTGGGAACGACCTTGTTGTTCATGGACCAGGGATCAGACTCGAATTCCTGTCCTGCTACAGCGACCTTGGTCTTGCTGTAATTGCTGTTTATGCCCCTCTTGACCATTTCGAAGACTTCAGGATATACGCCGAAGCTGAATTCCCAGATGTCCATCTCTTTAAAGAGGAAACCGCTCACCACGATGTCCCTGCTGACAGCATCTGTCGCAGACCCGTTGTTGAGCCAGAGCTGGAACTTGCATCCGAAGATGTCGTTTACCACTTCTTCGTTGTTGTTGTAGTAGTCCTTAGGACCTACGACGACCACTTCGTTGGGCTGAGTGGGCATCCTGCCCCAGGTCAGATCCTCGTCCGTCAGTCCCATGTTGTTAACGTCTACGAGAAATCCGCCGAAGTAATACCACTTTTCATTGTCGTCACACTGCAGGCTCACCTGATTGTCCAGGAGCGAATCGTCTCTGAATATGGACTTGACGTTGTCCATGGCAGCAAGGGCTTCGAAATCCTCTTCGCTTATGGGCGACTTGTCCGCCTTCTTGATTATGATCCTGTCTTCGTCGGTGTTGTTGAAATAGTAGTTATACCCCTGCATATGCATGTCGTGATCTGACCTTCTTAAGTTTGCATAAAGGGCGGTGACTGCCGCAGAAACGAAGAAAAATATGAAAAGGAGCAACAGAAACTTCGGTATGAGGTTGAAGGTGTTCCTTATACCGAGCCTTGTCCTTGAGACTATATTGCGATGTCTTCTTCTCTCCCGTCCTTCTGTCTGAGTCTTGGGAGCTTCCTTCGTTTCCGGAACTTCCCGGATATCTTCTTCGATGCCTTCCGTCGGAGTATCCTTACCGGGACGTCTTATGACGAGGTCTTCCGTCACCCTGCCGTCGTGCATGGTGACTTTTCTCGTAACGTAGGGCTCTACCTGATCGTAGTTGTGGGTGACGACTACGACGAGCCTGTCTGAAGCGAGCTCGCTCAAAAGCTTGACGATGTTGGCTGCAGATTCGGTATCGAGATTTCCCGTGGGCTCGTCGGCGACAATGATGGGAGTGTCCTTGACAAGAGCTCTCGCTATGGCGACTCTTTGCTTCTGTCCTCCGGAAAGCCTCGAGGCTCTTTGGTGTCTGAACTCGTAAAGTCCTACCTTTTTGAGTATGTCAAAGATCTTTGCCCGTCTTTCCTTTCTCTTCATGCGGGAAAGGAGCAGCACCATCTCCACGTTCTGATACACCGTGTAGCTGTTGATCAGATTGAAGCTCTGGTAGATGTTGGCAATATATTTCCTGCGGTAATTTTCGAAATCGGCATTGCTGTAAGCGCTGGTCTCCTCACCGTTTATGTACATTTCGCCTTCTTCGTAAGTGTCAAGGCCTGAAATGACATTAAGGAGCGTAGACTTACCGCTGCCGCTCTCGCCGGTTATGGCAACGAATTCACCACGTTCAAGCTCGAGGTTGACCTTTGTGAATCCGCTGGTGACCACACCGTGGGAATAATAAAATTTAGATACGTTTTTTAATTTGAGCATAAAATAAACGTCCTCCTAAGTCTTTAGGTATGATACACTATAAACGACGGAATTACAAAGGATTTGGTTACTTGATCCCGATGAAAAATCCATATTAATGATTCACTCATCACTAATTCATAACTTTCCGTAAACCGTCACTGTCATTTTATATATCCAAAATGACTGAAAAGTGACAAAGGCGCAAAAAAAAAGCCCTTCGAAAGGGCAAGAAATACGGTTAAAAAATAGCTGAAGACAAAGAAAACAAATACGACGATATAATAATGCTTCCCCATCACGTTTCGGAAAAGAGGCACCATATGAGCAACCACGACAGGGCTGCCCAGTTCGCTCCTTTTGCGGCCCTTACGGGCTTCGAAGAAGAGATAGATGAAGCAAAAGAACAGTCTATGATAGACAATCAGTAATATCCTTTGAGCGATTCGAATATCAAAGCTGCATATTCTCTGAAATAGTATTGAGGCAGGAGAAATAGCTTGCCCTGAACTCCCATATATGACAGATCATCAAAACCTGCAGCTCTTGCTATCTTACCTGCTCTGTAGAGGTGAAAGGCTGATGACACTACTATGACCTCGTCACCGTCCTTGTATCCCCTTTCCTCCATCAGTTCCTTTGCAAAAGAGAAATTTTCCCTTGTAGAGTCGCTCTTTCTTTCTATGACTATCCTCTTTGAGTCTATACCTGATGCGATGAGTCTTTTTGCAGCGGCTTCCCCTTCGCTCTCAGGTTCATCAGGACCCTTTCCTCCCGTTGTGACCACCGTGACCTCAGGATGAGCCTTCGCATATTCTGCCGCAGCATCGATACGCCTTGCAAACTCCAAAGATACTCCGGAGTCATTGACCTTTGCGCCAAGTATTACCACCCATTTCGCATTGTCCGATGGAAGGCTTTTTGCCGTCTTTATGATCCTGACTTCAGCTACAGCAAAGTTCACTATGCAAAGTGCCAATGCCAATGCAAGGCAAATCTTTAGAGCAGCAGGCATCTTTTCTATGTATTTCCACAGAAAACCGAGCGCCAGCAAAAATGCTCCCGCCATGCAGAATATCCAGTTGAACCAGGATCTGCTCGTAACGAGGGCATTGACTCCGAGCCCGTAAACTCTACATCTGATCCCAAGTATTATAAATATTAGTCTCATAAAA
>CAZTHD010000111.1:0-5216 GCA_964613315.1 uncultured Oscillospiraceae bacterium
TGAGTCTATCTTTACTCCTGAAATATCGTTATCCCTGATGCCGAGCAGTTTTCCACTGCAGGCTTTACATAAAAAATCGATCGACGTTGTCTGCATTTGATTCTCCTTCAGCAGCATTTCTTGCATCGATCATATCTTAGCAAAAACGTGCTGATTATTATTTTAATGATAATATATCGTTACTGATGAGCCCTTTTCCAACTCCGCACCGGCTCTCGGGTACTGATCTGTCACGGCTGTCTCATGATATGCGCTTCCGGGATCGTCTGAAATGATGCATTCCAGCTCTTCACCTGCCAATATGCCGTAGGCATCTTCAAGGGTCTGACCTATGACGTCAGGAACGATCACCTTTGTTTCCCTCATCTTTTCGAGCTCAGCATCAGTATATGATGGCTGGATATTGAGAAGAAGGAGCACCTCCTTCATGATATCTCTTTCACAATCCGCTGCCGTGGCTGATGCTATCTTTACGCTTGGATTATCCATTACCACAAGTATAACTACCTGAGGATCGTCCATGGGAGCGATCCCTATAAAGGACGTATATACGTCCGTATCGGAATATACTCCGTCTACTGCTTTGTATGCAGTACCTGTCTTTCCCCCGACTCTGTATCCGGGTATACCTGCAACTCCTGCACCGCCGCTGGCTACGACCTCTTCGAGAATATCCATCATATTATCTGCAGTCTCTTCGGAAACAGTTATATTTCTTACGACCGGAGCTATATTCTGTACAACGCCCCCTTCAGAATCATATATGGTCTTGACGAAGTGGGGCTGCATGAGCTTTCCGCCGTTGGCAAGAGAGCTGATGGCTGTGACCAGGCTTATGGGCGTGACTGCTATGCCCTGTCCAAAGGCCATGGTAGCAAGCTCTACGGGGCCTGTTTCTTTTTCCGGATATATGATATTCGTACCTTCACCGGGAAAATCTATCCCGGTTTTTTCCGTTATACAAAAAGTCCTCAGACCGTTATAGTAATCAGCTCTTCCTATCCTTTGGGCAAGCTCTATCATTACGGAGTTGCACGAATTAACAACAGCGTCAGACAACGATTCCCAGCCGTGGTTCCAAGGCCAGTTCCAACAGTGTATAGTCCAGTCCTCTACGTCCCTGTATCCTGCACAGTAAAACCAGTCGTTCATGTTCGTTACACCGTAATCAAGAGCCATGGCGACTGTGATAGGTTTAAAGGTCGATCCGGGCTCGTATACATCGCAGACAGAGAAATTTCTCCACATCTTGGACCAATATGCCACCTGCTCTGCTTCTGTCAAAGATTCGTAATATTCTTCATCTCCGGGAAGTGAAGTTCTCGGGTTGTTGAGATCGAATTCATCACTCTGAGCCATTCCGAGTATCTCGCCTGTTTTTGGATCCATAACTATGGCAATGACCCTGTTAGCTTCAAAATAATCGCGGTATCTTGTTATTTTCTCTTCGACTACCCTTTGGATATTCTTTACTATGGTAGTTTTTATGGTGTATCCGTCTTCAGGATCGTAGTATTTGCTCTTGCCGAAGATCAGAGTATTGTCATTATTATCGGTACTTGTGATAAGCCTCCCATTCGTCCCGGAAAGATAAGAGTCATAATATCTCTCAAGGCCGGTAAGCCCTGTATTGTCATCGGTAGTGATCCCTATGATCTGAGAGGCGAAAGATCCCATCGGATAGTATCTTTTCGAATCCTCGATAATTTCTATTCCTGCCAGCCCGAGTTCTCTCAAAGCTTCGGCTTTTTCTCCGGATACGTTCTTGGCTATTTTACAAAGAGATTTATCCGAAGTAATGATCTCATATACGTCATATGAATCCATTTCAAGAATGCCGGCAATGGCGAATGCTTCCTCATAAGCATTCTTTGTTTTTTCGTCTTCCGTTTTTCCGTTGTTTTTGACGCTGCTGGGCCTTACCCAGATCGTGTTCGTTGTTGCAGACACAGCAAGATAGTCACCTTCGGAATCGAGGATATTTCCCCTGAACGCCGAGATGACGCTGTCCGTAGTCTGCTGCTTTGCCGCTTTCTGCGCGTATTCGTTTCCCCTGATGATCTGCTGCCATGCAGTACGGAACAGAAGCGCTGCGAAAAGGACTGCAAAGACACAAAAGACTACCAATATTCTTTTTCTGTTTTGTTTGCCGGGTCTGGTGTTTTTCATAAATATATATTATAAAACAAAAAGCGACGCCCTGCACGGGCGCCGCATCAATTTCCTTAATTATAAGCGTTTTGCTTCAGCGCCGTTGCGAAATCTCTGGGCTGATTTTCAGCATTTCTGATAGTCACTATCCTCTCAAAGTTTGGATAAATGAGCCCCATCTCCAGCGCCTTGTCTTCAAGAGTGCTGATGTTCGTCGCTGACTGGATCTTCACCTCAAGATTTGCGACCTTGTATGAAGTCATCTGGATCTCGCTGTTGATCTTGTTGATCTCATACTGGAGCTTTGAAGAATAGGCATTCAAACCTACGTACGATATACAGACTACCGCAGTTAATATCATGATGATCATTATCTTTACTTTGTTCTTAAAAAGTGCCTTCATATCTTCTCTATTACTCTCAGTTTTGCGCTTCTTGCTCTTGGGTTTATAAGCAGTTCTTGTGCATCTGCTTCGATGGGCTTTCTGCTCACCTTTTTAACGTCTGGCTTTTTCCCGCACACACAGGGGAGCTCCGGCGGACAGGTGCATGGATTTAAGTGCTTTTGGAAGCATTCCTTTACTATCCTGTCTTCGAGGGAGTGAAAACTTATCACTGCAAGTCTTCCTCCGGGTGTAAGCACGTCTATGAAGTCGTCTAAGCATTTTTTGAGATGCTCAAGTTCCTGATTCACTTCTATCCTTATGGCTTGGAACGTTCTCTTTGCAGGATGGGGCCCGTCCCTCCTTGCAGAAGCCGGTATCGCGGCTTTGATAATGTCCACAAGCTCGTAAGTGCTGTTCATCTCTTTATCTTCTCGGGCGCTGCAGATGAATTTGGCTATCCTTGCTGCCCACTTCTCTTCCCCGTATTCTTTAATGATCCTTCGAAGTTCATCTTCGCTGTATCCGTTTACTACGTCCTTTGCAGTAAAGCCCTCATCCCTGTCCATTCTCATGTCCAGAGGAGAATCATACTGGTAAGAAAAACCCCTGCTCGAGTTGTCGAGTTGAAAGGAGGAAACACCCAAATCGAGCAGGGCTCCGTCAATTTTCAATATGTCCAGTTCGTTCAGAACGAACTTAATTTCAGAATAGTTGTTGTGTACGAAGGCCTTCCTGCATTTGTATTCGGACAAGCGCTTGGAAGCAGCTTCAAGGGCGTCTGTGTCTCGGTCTATGCCGATGAGCATCCCGTCTTCGCTCAGTGCTGAACAAATACCTGCGGAGTGACCTCCGCCGCCTAAGGTACCGTCAACATATATACCCTTTTCTTTTATATCGAGGCTTTCTATCACTGCCTCATAAAGCACCGGAACGTGATTGAATTCCATAGCTTTAGATCTTGTATTCTTCGGAGAACTTCTCCAGATCTTCGGCTGTGAGTTTTCCTCCGTTTTCGCTGTTGTCGTAGACGTCTTTAGACCAGACTTCTATACGGTCTATCATTCCGATAGTCACGAGCTCTTTTTCTATGTGAGCGAATTCTCTCAGATCCGAGGGGAACAGTATCCTTCCTTGTTTATCAACTTCCACGTCTCTTGCGTTTGCGTAGGTGTAACGAAGGAAGGCTCTTACTCTTGCATCGGATCTCGGGAGAGTCGCGAGCTGTTTCTGCTGCTCCTGCCAGGTGGACATGGGATAAAGGACGAGACATTCATCGAGACCGCGCGTAAGAACGCACTGCATACCCAGTTCATCTCTGAACTTTGCCGGTACGATAACGCGGTTTTTCGCATCTATTTGGTTTTGGTAGATGCCCATCAACATCGTTGAAAACTCTCCTTCTGCGCCACTTCGGGATGCAGTTATCCCGTCATATTTTGTAGTACCTCCACTTTACTCCATTCATTCATAAAAATCAAGTAAAAATACATAAAAATATGGGATTTTACTCCACTTTTTTTGATCCAGTCTCCACTCTGGCGCCAATAGCTGAAAGAAACTAAAATTCGATGAGAAATAAGATAAAAAATCGCAAAAACAAGGATAAACAGCTGTAAAAAAATCGACCGTCAAGAGAAAACGCTCGATTGCCTAAGCCTCAAATGGATGCTATACTCATGTGGAAATCAAATAAAGGAGTCGATTTTATGGGTAATACTTTCTTCTTCCCTTGGGAAGTCAAACTTATGCAGTTCCTTCAGGCGTACATGAACGATATAGAAGTCAAGATCGCTTCCATCGTTTCAATGTTCGGTGAGGAACTATTCCTGGTCCTCGTACTGGGATTCGTTTACTGGATATACGACAAAAAGACAGGCATCAAAGTAGGAATGAACATGATGCTTGTAAACATTACATATCCGCTTATAAAGAACGTTGCTCTGAGGCGTCGTCCCTATATGGATCATAAAGGTATCGAATGCCTCAAACTGATAGATAAAGATGCGGATGCTATGGACATTTACGCTCAGGGTTATTCGTTCCCCAGCGGACATTCGTCGAATTCGGCAGTGGCAATGGGTTCTCTTGCTTATTTCTTCAAACACTGGATATTCAAGGTACTTGCGATCGTAATACCTCTTTTGGTAGGTATTTCAAGATTCTGCCTCGGAGTACACTATCCTACAGACGTTCTATGCGGATGGGCTATAGGATACGGAGTCGTTTTCCTCATGCCCTTCCTTGAAAGTAAATTCAAAAATCCCAGAACTTTATACTTCATAATATTTGCTCTGGGATGCGTAGGCGTGTTTTATTGCAGGACAAACGATTACTATTCAGGAATGGGTATGCTCCTGGGACTTATCCTCGGAAATATGTTTGAAGAAAAATACGTAAACTTCGATAAACCGGCAAACGCATTCGCCGCTGCATTAAGGCTTGTCGGAGGCATAGCTATCTTTTTCGGGCTGAACACTCTTCTTAAAATGCCCTTCCCGGCTGATCTTCTTGCATCAGCCACGGCCGCTCAATTTGCCATAAGATTCGCAAGATATGCGATCATTATCTTTATAGAAGTAGGCGTTTATCCGCTTCTCTTCGGAAAGATGTTCAAAAAGAAATAAAGACGGTTCAACTCAAAAAAGACCTTAGGCTGCGATACTGCTTCCTAAGGTCTTT
>CAZTHD010000112.1:0-5212 GCA_964613315.1 uncultured Oscillospiraceae bacterium
AAACCTATATGTTTTCTGTAGTCGAGTATGTCCTTCCTGGAAGACCTGTGAAGAACGAATTCCCTGCCGTTGAATATGACCCTTCCCTCGTCTGCCGTCTCAAGGAAACTGAGGCAGCGAAGAAGTGTGGTTTTTCCCGAACCGCTTGGCCCCAGGATAGCTATGACGTCGCCGTCGTTGACACGGAAGCTGACGTCCTTCAATACTTCGTTTTCGCCGAAGCGTTTTCTTATGTTAAGTACTTCTATCATATCAGCGCTTCCTTTCCATCCTACGCTCTATAGCTCTCTGCGCCCAGGTAAGAAGAGTGCAAATGATGAGATACACAAGACCGGCTTCAAGGTAGAGCCAGAAGTAGTCATAAGACCTGGAAGCTATGCGCTGGGCTTGAGCCATTATCTCTACTACAGCTATGCTGTATGCAAGGGAAGTGTCTTTCACAAGACCTATGAGAGAATTGGAAAGGGGCGGAAATGCCGCAGTCATGGCCTGAGGTATGATGATGCGCATCATGGCCTGGGGAAAGGTCATTCCGACGCAGTAAGACGCCTCGAGCTGTCCTTTTGGCACCGACTCGATAGCCCCTCTTATGGTCTCCGAACAGTAAGCCCCTACGCTCAAAGACAGTACGATTATGGCACTGGGAAAAGCGGATAACACTATGCCGATGCTGGGCAGTCCGAAATATACCACAAAGAGCTGGACCAGCATGGGCGTTCCCCTTATGATCCAGACGTAAAATCTTGCCAGCTGCTTTAGAACCGGTATCTTTGCGATCTGAACAAGGGCCGTCATAAGAGCGATCAATATCCCTATGGTAAACGAAATGGCAGTCAGGGGTATGGTGACCCTGAATGCCGTCATGACCAGTTTCGGGAAGGACTCGATCAGTTCCTGCAGAATTCTTTCATTCATTGATATACTCCAAAAAAACGGCAGGAGGGACCAAAGGCCTGAGCCTTTTGGTCCCGTTCTCTGCCGGAAATCTTTATCTTACTTTGCAGTTACGTCTACGCCGAAGTACTTCTCGGAAACTGCCTTGAGCTCTCCGCTTGCAAGAGCCTTTGCCAAGGCTTCGTTGATAGCTTCCACAAGCCTCGTCTCACCCTTCTTTACGGGGATGTAGGAGCTTGGTTCCGGTTCTGATTCGCAGGCTACTTTTACTGCCGCATCGGGATGCTCCTTCATATAGTCTGCAAATGCAGTGATGTAGTTGAGGGTGCAGTCTGCGCGGCCACTGAGTACCTCTGTTATGGACTGGGCCATCGCGTTTACAGGATCTAAGGTCGCGCCATACTCAAGAGCGAGAGCTCCCCAGGTGGAAGTGGACTCATTGGCTGCCACTTTTCCTTTGATGTCCTCGAAGGATTTGATGCTGTCGTCATCGCTTTTTACGAGTATGCCGCCCTTTACGAAGGCATAGGGTTCTGAGAAGTCATACTTTGCAGCTCTGTCCTCATTGTATCCGACTTCGTTTATGACAGTGTCGATCTGCCCTGCGTCAAGAGCAGCGAATATGGAAGACCACTCGGTCTCGACGTATCTTACTTCTACTCCCAGATACTTAGCTACGAGAGCTGCGACTTCGACGTCGAAGCCCACAAGCTTATCGTCTGCATCGTGATAGGTATTCGGAGGATATGTTCCTTCCGTGCCTACGAGGATATATCCTCTTTCCTTGATCTGATCTAAGAGATCCTTTTCTCCTGCTTCTTCTTTTTTACCGCAGCCTGCGAAAACCATCACCATTACCAGTGCGAGCACCAGGCACAGTATCTTCTTGAAATTCTTTTTCATCTTTGTTCTCCTCGTTATTTCTTCTTTGCTATGATCTCCATCAATTCAAGTCTTTGCTCATCTGTCAGCTTTGACAAATTAGAGCTCAAAAGACATTTGATCTCTTTGAAAGAGATCTCTTCTTCGCAACCTGTCAGATACTCGACCGACACGTTCAGAGCTCCCGCTATGCGGACAAGTACGTCCATACAGGGTTTTCTGCTGCCGTTCACGTATCTTGACATGGAGGTCTCATCGACACCGCACATATTTGCAAGTTCACGCTGCGTAAGGCCGCGTTCCGACAATATACACGAAAGTCTGTTATTAAAATCCATTTGCGTTCCACCTCCTTGCCGATGATTATACCACAACTTGTAACATTGTCAAGTTAGCGAAGGCAATTCACATCGGTGATATGACCGATTCCCGTATATCTAATACAAAATGCACAGAAAAAGTGCATTGTCATTCATTATTGCGCATACAGCACTCCAGATAGAAGCGCTTGTCCTTTGCCTGTCCCATGGAGAAGGTCTTTTTTGGCAGCAGGCCTTTTTCTATGACGTCTTTAAAAAGTCTGTCCTTAGGATAATCAGGCATTATCACCGCTTCGTATCCAGGGCGGCTCCCAAGCCTTAAGCACTCCTCTTTCCCGTGGATATAGTCGACCACTTCTCCGTCCTTTTTGAGCCTGTGTATAGGCTCGAACAAAAGTGCAGGATCGTATAGGTTCACTAGCTCGACAAGAGCGTATCTGTCGCCGCACTTTTTCGCTGCAGCCAGGGAATGGTTTCCGTCGCCCACGGCATAAAGCATCCCGTCCGGTGCTTTTTCCTTAAGAAGCAAAAGTATGTCGGCTATTTTCTCAAGCTCGCCGTCATCCGTAATATGCCATCCTTTTATATTCCCGCTGCCCATCATGAGATCGAAATCGTAGAAAGGCTTCATCCCTTCCGTTTCCCTGTCAAGGCATTTCATGAGCATATCTTCCTCATCGGACAGAAGGACCATGACGTGGGGCATCTCAAAAGGCGCTTTCTTCCTTATCTCTATGCGCACGGGAAGCCTCTCTTCCACGGTGGCTTCAGTAGCTCTGCATAATGCTTTGTTCCCAGGCTCGTATTCATAGCAGTCAAGATCTATGAGCAGCAAAAGCCCTCTCCTTATCCCGGCGCTAGTCTCTCTTTTCACGTACATGAGCCCCTGGGGCAGCTTCTTTAAGATCCCATCTTTAAGATATGTATCCATCTTTTCAGGGATGGCTTTTTCATGGGCCTTCTTTCCCGGATCTCCAAGCCAGGCTTCAGGCATCATAAGGTCAAGGGAAGAAGGCGAATCGCCTGCAAGCGATGAGACTTCATCCCAGTATTCAGGACTGCTCGTAAACTGGTCGCAGGCTACGCAGGACCATTTCCCAAGATCTGCATCAGGGAAAAGTATCTCCGGGACTGCAGCGCCAGCATTTGCAAATTTTATTTTGATTCTTTTATTCATTCCTGTTTTATTGTCTATCAAAACCAGCAGAGTACCCCGTCCATAGGAGCATCTGCACCGCATGGTCGCGGAGTCTTAATAAAAGATCTGATAAGTTCTTCATGAGCTTTCCGTGTCATAAAAAACTCACTCGATCACACGGACGCGTATGACCCCGTCTATGGCTGCAAGCTTATCTGCAAGATCTTCGGGAACTCCCGTATTGAAATCGAATATGGTGTACGCCACCCTGCCTCTTGCCTTGTTTACCAGATTCTCTATATTGAGCCCGTCGGCTGCGATCTTTTCCGTCATTAGGCCCAGCATACCTACCTTGTTTTCATGTATGACAGTGACCCTTGCGCCGTCAGCCCTTGCAAAACTGACGTCGGGGAAATTGACGGAGTTGGTTATATTTCCGTTCTCTATATAGTCTATGGTCTGCTTTGCAGCCATTACTGCGCAGTTCTCGTCAGCCTCAGGTGTGCCTGCACCGAGATGGGGAGTAAAGAATACGTTCTCGTGCTTCATCTGCCTTACGGTCGGAAAGTCGGTGATGTATGCTTTGACTTTGCCGCTGTCCAAAGCATCGAGGACCGCATCGTCGTTTACTATGGGACCTCTTGCATAGTTGACAAGATAGACTCCGTCTCTCATCTTTGCGATCTTTTTCGCATCGATGAAATCTTCGTTCTTTTCGTCGAGAGGTATATGCACTGTGACTATATCGGACTTTTCGAGGAGCTCGTCCACGTCGTCTACGAACTCGACGTATTGTCTCAGCTCCTGTACTCTGTTGTGGGAGAGATAAGGATCGTATCCGTATACCTTCATGCCGAGATCGTCGCAGGCTCTCGCCATACGGGAACCTATGGCGCCTACGCCTATGATGCCCATGGTCTTGCCCATGATCTCCGGGCCCTTGAAAACCTCCTTGCCTTTTTCAACAGTCTTTCCCGCATCGCTTTCGTCTCCGGGGAGGCTCTTCACCCAGTTCATGGCCTTGATGCCGTTCCTCATGGTCATGACTATGGCTGCAAGAGTGAGCTCCTTCACAGCGTTGGCGTTGCCGCCCGGGCAGTTGAATACGCATATGCCATTTTCAGTGCATTTCTCTACGGGGATGGTATTGACTCCAGCCCCTATCCTCACTATGGATTTAAGCTCCGGATTGAGCGTGATATCGTGAAGAGGCGTGGAATGGACCATTATGGCGTCCGGCCTGTCCCCTGTTTCCTCAAGATCGTACTTAGTATCATTGAATATCCTTCTGCCTGCGGGGGCCAAGTTATCGTAAAGCCTAATATTATACATTTTCTTTTTCTCCTATCTTTTAAGTTCGAATTCCTTCATGGTATCTATGAGTTTTTTTACGCCTTCTTTAGGCATGCCGTTGTAGATGCTTGCTCTGCATCCGCCTACTGACCTGTGTCCCTTTATATTTATTATCCCTCTTTCCTCGCAAAGCTTTAAAAAGGCTTTGGTATCATCTTCTGTCGGAAGGGTGAATGTCACGTTCATTATGGATCTGTCGCAGGGCCTTACGGGATTAGCATAAAGCTTCGAGCCGTCAATGAAGTCGTAAAGAAGAGACGCTTTTTCTTTGTTTATCTCCTCCATGGCTCTGACACCTCCGTGATCCTTTACCCATTCGAACATGAGCTTTGCCATGTATATGGAGAAGGTCGGCGGAGTATTGTACATGGATCTGTTATCCGCAGCCACTTTGTATCTGAGCATTATCGGAACAACGGGATCGATCTCAAGCTCTAAAAGATCTTTCTTTATGATGACCACCGCCAGTCCCGCAGGTCCCATGTTTTTCTGAGCTCCTGCATATATGAGATCGTAGTCCTTTACGTCTATCCACCTTCCCAATATCGCCGAAGACCAGTCGGCAACTAAGGGGACGCTTCCGTGCTCAGGAGGGCTGCAGAAAGCAGTTCCGTAACTAGTATTA
>CAZTHD010000113.1:0-5203 GCA_964613315.1 uncultured Oscillospiraceae bacterium
TTTCAACGGGTTCTAGGACTTCTTATGTCTTTTAACTGTCAAAGATGGGAATATATGTTGTTTATGTGTTTGAGAAAGAAGAGAAGGCTTTTGTAAGCCTAATTCAAGGCTGCCATTAGGCGTCTGATGTGCTATAATAGGGATATGAGGATCAGAAAAGAAACTAGCGGTCTTGAAAAAGACGACATAAACCTTATAGCTACGGCATCGGATGCCCTGGGACATCCCGCAAGAGTCGAACTCTTCAGGTATATATACATGCAGAACATGAGCAGGACTCCCGTCTGCAACAAGGATCTTGTAGCAGCCTTCGATTATGCGCAGGCCACCATCTCCCAGCATATGAAAAAGCTCCTGATCTCCGGCATAGTCACTGCTGAAAAGAAAGGAACTTATTCTTACTATTTCGTGAACCTCGGCATGCTTGCCAGGTATCTTGACGCAGTCAAAAAACTGAACTCCTGACAATACAGTCAAACATCTTTTAGAAAAGAAAAAGGCTCCGGCTAATTGCCGAAGCCTTTTTTGGTATTATTCTCATTCTCCGAGAGCCTCGAGCTCTTCTGAAGTCATTAGCACTACGTCTGTCTCATGCTCCATGCCGTTCCTAAGGTAAGTGATATGTACCGTATCGCCCGACTTGCATGATACCAGTATAGAGTACATCTTGTTCATGGTGCCGACCTTGGTGCCGTTCACCGTAAGTATGACGTCCTTTTCCTGAAGGCCCGCCCTGTCGGCTCCGCCGCCCTTCGCTACGCTGGCGACGTAGATGCCAGTAGAGGAACCGTAATACTCTTCGAGGGCTTCCGGGCTCACCGAGGTCTGCTGTTCTATGCCTATGGCCGTTATCCCGAGATAGACTCTTTCATAGAATCCTTTTTCTATGATCTGCTCTATTATGGGCTTTGCCACGTTGATGGGGATTGCGAATCCCATGCTCTCTCCGCTGGATGCCTTTGCTGAAGCAATACCTACGACCTGACCGTACATATTAAGGAGAGGTCCGCCGGAGTTTCCCGAGTTGATAGCCGCATCTGTCTGAAGCAGCCCCTCCATGGTGGTTCCCGAAAGGGATGATGAGCTGGATACGGTTATGGTCCTGTCAAGGCCGCTTATGATGCCCTGGGACATAGATCTTTCAAAGGTGAGGCCAAGAGGATTGCCTATGGCCGCCGCGTACGAACCTATCTTTAGAGTATCTGAATCTCCAAGCTCTGCTGCTTTGAGCCCCGTCTTGTCGATCTTGACGACGGCAAGGTCAAGGGTGGAATCGTTCCAAAGGAGCTTTGCTTCTAAAGAATCTCCGTCGTAGAGGTTTATGGTTATATTCTTGCAGTCTCCGTCGTTTACTACGTGGGAGTTGGTAACGATGTATCCGCTCTGGTCTACTATGAAACCCGTGCCTACTGCCGTTGCTTCCTGGGTGTAGTTCTGACCTCCGCCCCAGTACCAGCCGTAGCTGTAAGTCTCTTCGTAGGTGCACTTTACGCTCACTACGCTGGGCATGACTTTCTCAGCTATCCCTTCTGCAAGGGTATAGTCTCCGCTGGCGTTGATGGTGACGTTTCCCGAATGCTCCGCTTTTCTTTCTTCGCTCGCTTCGTAGGCTGCATCGTCCATCCCGATCAGATTGGTGCCGTTTCCTACTTTCTGGGCTATCTTATCTTTTATCCAGTCTGCACACAGACCTCCGGCAAGGCCGAAACCGAAAGCCATAACGGCGATGAGTATCACCGCTACAATTTTCTTTCCTGTACTCATTTTGTTTTTCCTTTCCGTTATATCACGAATAATTTGCTCGCTTCCGTCCTGCTCAGGGCCTCGACTGAAATATCCCTTCCGCAGGCAAAGCCTCTGCTTTCCAGAATATTGCCCATGGTGGCCATGGCCATTTCCGGGAAGTTGTTTTCTTTGCTGAGATGAGCAAGCAGGAGTTTCCTGTATTTGATATCTCCTCCGAGAGATTCTTCCATGAGTACCCTTAGAACGGCTTCCGCCGCCGCTTCGTTGGAAAGGTGTCCTTCCTTGCTTAGTATCCTCTGTTTGAGGAACCATGGGTAGCGGCCTATCCTGAGCATGCTTTCGTCGTGATTGCTCTCAAGAACAAGAATGTCAGCTTTCTTCATGTATCTATAGCAGTCCTCTGTCACGTAACCCGTGTCCGTGATTATGGATATGCAGGCTCCGTCCTTTTCGAAGGAAAAGCCCACGGGCTCCGCCGCATCGTGGGATACGGAAAAGCTGCTGACTTCGATATCGCCTATATAGAATTTTTCACCTGTAGTGATCCTGGTGAAAGTATCAGATCTGAGGCTTTCCGAAATGGCTTTGGCAGTCCCCTCGTTGGCATAGACACATACGCCCTTCTTTAAAAGAGCGGGAAGTCCCTGTATATGATCGCTGTGCTCGTGAGTAATGAGGACGCCTTCCGGATAGCCGGACACGCCGAAATATTTCAGACGTTCCAGTATCCTTTTTCCTGAAATGCCTGCGTCTACAAGAATGCTCGTAGACTCCGATTTTACCAGATAGCTGTTGCCCGAGCTTCCGCTGGCAAGACAGCCCAATGCCAGTCTCATCAAAACACCTGTATTATCACTCTCGTTTGTGAAGAAAATATGTTAATATTATTAAAACTAATTGTACAATATTTCTGGCGGCTAGTTAAGGAGGCTGTTTTGAAAAAGCTTGTAAATATATATACGGACGGCGCCTGCGCCGGAAATCAGAGCGAAGAGAATATAGGAGGCTGGGGCTGCGTATTGGAATTCGCAAGAGTCGAAAAGGAACTCTGCGGAGGAGAGGAAAATACTACCAATAACCGCATGGAGCTGACAGCTCTCGTTTCGGCTCTCTCCGCCCTTAAGGAAAAAGGACTTTTGCTTCGCATTTTCTCAGACAGCGCTTACCTCGTGAACTGCTTCAGGAACGGCTGGTACAGATCCTGGGAAGCAAACGGCTGGAAGAATTCAAAAAAGCAGCCTGTTGAGAATCAGGATCTTTGGAAGGAACTTCTCGAACTCCTCAAGGAGCACAGCTTCGAAGTTTACCTTATAAAGGGACATCTTAAGATCCCGACGGAAAAGAATTACGAGCAGTTCAAAAAACACAACGGAGACGCTTTTTCCTTCGCGGATTTTGCAAAGATCTCCGAGTATAACAACCGCTGCGACGCCTTGGCAAACGTATATATAAAAGAGCATCGTAAATAGACGATGCTCCCTTGATATCACTTATGATGCGCAGTCCTTTATGAGGGCTGTGCTTTTGTTTTCCTACTCTTCAGGGACTGCCAGCTTTATGGCCCCCGGGACTATTTCCACCGTGAAGTGGTTTTCATAGATGATCTCTCCGTCGAGGGAATATGCGAAGCCCTCCGGAGCATCCACTTCCACTTTTTTTGCCTGGCGGTATACCACTATATCCTTCATGGACGGATCCTCAAGATGTCTTCCTTCTGTATATATACCTATGATGTTAGGCACTTTGAGCCTTGATATGGTCTTTACCATGCAGACCTCTATGAGGCCGTCGTCGGTCCTGGCTCTCGGGGCGCATTTGAAGGAGCCCCCAACGTACTGCCCGTTGGCAACGGTGCAGAGCATGAACACTCCGTCGGGGTTAAGGAGTTCTCCGTCGGCATAGATCTTTGCTTTGTTCTTCATGCTCTTTATCAGGGCTTTTATTATGCCCTTCGTATATGAGCTCTTGCTGCCGTGTCCGGTCTTTTCCCTGTCTTCATTGACTGTTATGGCTACGGTGGTGTCGAAACCGAAATTGACCACGTTGTTGCTGTAGCGGTCTCCGACCTTCAGAAGATCAAGGGGCCTTACCGGGGCGTGGATAAGCTTTTCTATATCCTCGAATCTTTCGGCTCCCCCGAAGGCTTTTACAAAATCGTTGCCGCTTCCGCAGGGGTAGCAGCTGAAGCTGACGTTTTCAGCGCCCACTGCCCCATTGAAGACTTCGCTGATGGTGCCGTCTCCTCCGCAGGCTATGAACCTTAATTCTTCACCGGGGTTATCCTCAATACATTTTTTCACATATCTTGTGGCGTCCTGGATGGCCCTTGTGAAATACAGGCTGCACTGATCCTTTTCGGGCAAGGCTTCTATGGTGTCCTGTATTTTCTTTATACCTTCGCCGCTTCCGGCCTTAGGGTTGACAACAAAAAAATATTTCATTCTATCTATCCTCCCTTACATGAAGTGAACGTTATACCCTTTAAAGCATCATCATGCCCTGAACTATCAGCAGTTCTCCCAAGAGATAGGTGAGCATGACGGTAAAGTGTTTTTTGAATATTATAGTGGGTCTCTTGCCGTATCTTACGAGGAAGAGGCAGCAGTCGGATGCAAAGAACAGGGCTGCGCCTATGAGCGCAAGCACCCCTCCTGTTCCGGGATGGCTCATGAGCTGCATAAGAGCATCTCGGGGTGCGGCTTGCTGTGGCTCACCATATCGCCGCAGATGATCGCGTCGAAGTATTTCACAAGATCCGCCTCAGACAGCATCCGCATGACGCTCTCCTCACGCGTAGAGGACGCGAGCGCAATCGGAACCTTTCGTCCGGTCAGATTATCGAAGATCTCGTGCACATAGGGCTTGAGCGGGAAGCTCTTCTTGGTGAGAATTGCTCGCGCCTCGGTGTGATACGGTTCAAAGTCAAACGCGTCGCCGTAGTACTCACGCCAGATCTCACGCGTTCTCAGCCAGTTCGCGCCGATTGCGTCAATGCACGCCTGTTCGATAAAGGTGATCCCGTCGCGGGTCAGCAGCTCGCGATAGACGTCGATATACGCCTGCTCGGAATCAAAGATCATGCCGTCCATATCGAAAATGACAGCGATATCGTGTGCTTTCATACACTTCCCTCCCACAATCAACGTATATTATAGCGCAAAAAATCGGATTTTTCAATGCTTTCCTACTTGACAATATGCCGATATTGTACTATCATATAATCAACATATGAATGATTGTTCATATGTTCATTCGTTCAATATGATCGGAGGGTTCCCTATGCATGACCATCAATCCGTTGTTGAGAATACAAAGGCAAAGATGCCTGATACCGATACGCTCTTTGAGCTTGCCGACTTCTTCAAGGTATTCGGTGATTCCACCCGCATCCGTATTATGTGCGCGCTGTTCGAGCAGGAGTTGAATGTCTGCTGTATCGCCGATATCGTCGGGATGG
>CAZTHD010000114.1:0-5164 GCA_964613315.1 uncultured Oscillospiraceae bacterium
TGTGGGCTGCATAGAAGCGGGAGGCCCAAGGCCCGGCATAGGCTGCGCGGGAAGAGGCATCATCTCGGCTTTCGAGTACCTTGAAAAGAACAAGGTCAAGGAAAACTACGATATAGTCACCTACGACGTCCTCGGGGACGTGGTATGCGGCGGCTTTGCAGTTCCAATAAGAAGGGAATATGCCGATGCCGTCTTCCTCGTGACAAGCGGAGAGTTCATGGCCCTTTACGCTGCAAACAATATATTAAGAGGCATCAGGAATTTCGACTCCGACAAGCATCGCCGCGTGGCAGGGATAATATTCAACAGGCGCATGGTGGCCGACGAAGTCGAAAGGGTTGAACGCTTTGCAAAGGCAGTGCGCCTTCCCATCTGCGCCGTAGTCCCGAGAAGCGACCTTTTTGCCAAGGCAGAAGAAGCGAAGATCACGGTGATGGAGATGGGAACAAAGGGAGAAGAAAGGGAAGTTTTTCTTTCTCTTGCGGAGCGCATAAAGAAAGGACTCGACCTTTACGAAGCCCGTCCTCTTGAAGACAGCGAGCTCGAGGCCGTGGTCCTTCAGGGAGAAGATTTAAGTTCCCGCATGGAAAGCTATGAGGAAGAGCTTTCGGGCTGCAGCGGCTGCGATGAGGATAGCTGTAAAGACGAGGCTCTAGAGTCCATGGCCGGAGGAGACGAAAAGAAAGCAGCCCTTCTTAAGGACAAATTGAAAGGGTCCGAAGGCAAGGCCCCAGCAAGGGCTCCTCTTTACGGCTGCGCCTTCAACGGAGCATGCACGACGGCCATACATCTTACCGACGCCGTCATCATAGCCCATTCGCCCAAGTCCTGCGCCTTCTATACCTGGCAGAACATAAGCTCTCCCGGCAGAAGGAACATGTTCAACAGAGGCATACTCATGCCCTCTGCCATCAGTCCCAATTTTGAATCGACGCAGATGGACGACCACGACGCCGTATTCGGAGGTATAGACAAGCTGAGGGCAAGCGTCGCAAGGGCTCTTGAGAAAAAACCGGGAGCCGTGGTGGTCATAAGCGCCTGCGTCAGCGGCATCATTGGAGACGACGTGCTCTCGGTTGAGGACATGTCGACGGAAGAGACTCCCGTGATCGTCATCCCGGCAGACGGAGATATCTCCGGCGATTACATGCACGGCATAGAGATGATCCTTCACAAGCTGGCTGAAAAGTTGGTAGAAAAAGACGCTGCCAAAATAGAAAAGTCGGTGAACATCATAGGCGAGATAGGCGTAAACAACAATACGGCCATCAATTACGAGACCATAAAGAGACTGCTTGGGGAGCTTGGCATAAGCATAAACTGCCGCTTCCTCGGTGATGCTACGGCAGCGGAGGTCAGAAAGCTGGCCGCTGCCCCTCTAAATATCCTGGCTCTTGAGACTCCTGACAATCTGAAACTTAAGGACTGGCTCAGCGAAAAATACGGATGCAGATTCTTCGGTCAGTACCTTCCCATAGGTTACAGGGCCACGGAGAAGTTCTTAAGGGATATAGCTGCATATTTCGGCTGCGAGGAAAAGGTTGACAGGGTCATAGCGGGAGCAAAAAAAGAGTACCTTCAGCAGATCGAAAGGCTAAGACCTCTCCTCAAGGGAAAAAAGGTCATACTCACGACCATCAATTCAAATATAGACTGGCTCCTCGATACAGCTGAAGAAGCAGGTATAGACTTTGCCTGGATAGGCATACTCAATTACCTGAAACAGGAGCTCATAGTATCGGAAGATCCCAAGAGGATGGAAAGGATACACGAGATATTCTCAAGAGAAGCCATACGCGGCGCCATAACGGAATACAGACCCGACATAGTCATAAGCGGTTTTTACGACAACCTTCCGGAGGGAGACTACGTTACCGACAGTTTTCCGATGACGCAAAAGGTCGGCTTTGAGTCCGGTATCGAGGTCTTGGACCGCTGGGCTCTGCTGCTTGGATCAAAAAGAGAGGGGGCATGGACTGATGACAGAAAGTTCTTTGAAAAGTATTTCGCCTGACAGCATAACGGGCATGATATTTGCCATAGAGGGGATGCAAAATTCCGTAGTCCTCCTCAACGGCCCCATGGGCTGCAGGTTCTATCACAGCACCACGTCCCAGTATATGACCATAAGGCCGGTGCTCTACCTTCCCGAAGGAGAGGACGGCAAAAGAGCGCCTGTGGATTTCAACACTCTGAACGACTGGTTCTTCAGGCAGGAGAGAGTCCCCTGCACCTATCTTGACGCCTACGACTACGTCTACAGCACAAAGGACAAGATAAGCGCTGCAATGAAGTATATAAAGGAGAATATAGACTTTGACATTATAGCCATAGTCAATTCCCCAGGCGCAGCTCTCATAGGAGACAATCTTCTCGAGATATCAAGGGAGATACTCGGGAACAAAAGAGTCGTCATGCTGGAGTCTTCCGGTTATTCCAACGGTTTTGAAAAAGGCTACTCAGACGCCTGCCTTGAGATGTTCCGGCAGGTCGGGCTTCCCATATGGGAGCAATATGGAGCAGAAAAGCTGTTATCGCCGAAGAAAAAGGTGAATCTCCTTGGCTTTTCTCTATGGCAGAGATATATAGAGGGTGATTTAGAAGAACTAAGAAGGCTGTTTGGCCTCCTTGGTATAGAGGTTGGCGCAGTGCCATGCGCAGGCTGCTCCTTTGAAGATCTTATGGATCTGCCGCAAGCAGATCTCAACGTGGTCGTGTATCCGGAGATGGGGCTCGAGGCTGCCGGGTTCCTTGAGGAAAAACTCGGAATGCCCTACTATATTTGCGAGAGCCTTCCTGTAGGCTTCGATGCCACTGAAAAGATGTTCAAAGACATCTGCTCCTTGCTCGGTCTTGGAGATCTAAGCGAAGCCTTCAAAGAAGACTGCGAGAGGGCGAGAGCTCTTGCCTGGTACAAGATAAGAGAGATAAGCCAGGCCTACGGAAAGCCAAGAGGGGTCAGGTTCTTTGTGGAAGGGAACGAGTCACAGGAAAAGGCCTATACTGCCTTCCTCAGGGACTACCTCGGTATGGAGCCAAGCGAAGCCGAGGATTCCGAACTGGTTTTTTCCAACGCGAACGTGATCACGGAGCTCATGATAAAGAACAAGACCTTCTGCGGCATAGAGATAGCCTTCCCGGGAATGGGATATACGGACCTGGTGCCGAAGACCCATATGGGGATAAAGGGAAGCCTCTTCCTCATAGAGCAGGTCCTGAACGGTCTGATGTCGAGGATCTAATAAAAATTCGATGGGCAATGAGGACTCAACATAAAAGCAATTTCTTGGGGGCTTGTTGGTAAAGAGTTTATTTAAGAATTGCCCATCGATGCTCGCAGGTAAATATTACCATATATTACAAATATTGTCAATTATTTCCTTTCGTATTTGCAGGAGGTAGGTATGGCCACAATAAACGTATACGAACAGTATTTCGAAGCGGAGATGGAATACGGCGGTGTCGAGAGACATGGAGCCCTCGTCATGCTCATAGCAGACTCGGAGGCGGGAAACCTGCGCTACGAGGCGGCAGTTTCATTCTTCCCCCACAGAGACGATGAGGATTATGCAGTGTCCTACGACGCATACTTTTCCAAGGTGCTTTTCGAAGGAAGCGGCAGGCGTTCTAAAAAGAAGGATAAGTTATATACGGACGAGATAAGAAAGCACATAGACGAACTTGCGGAAAAAGAAAATGGAAAAGTCTTCTGGGATAAGCCCTTAAGAGAAGCAAAATTCGGCTGAAGCCGGCAGAATCCGTAAAATACCGCTATGAACAAGTGTGTAAAAATGTTAATATATAGTATACGATAATTTTGATCACACTGTATATACAAGGTCACGAAAAGAGGAATCATTATGAAAAAGACAGCAGCAATACTCCTTTCTCTCCTTCTCGTCGTCTGTCTGATCCCAGTATCTGTATTTGCAGATGCACCGGAACCGGCAGAAGCTCCGACGGAATTCACCATCACCGGATGGCGGGCTTATTCCTACGGAGACGAGGTCCTGGGAGTCAAGATCAACGGAGAGGATCTCCCTAAATCCGGAGCATCGATCAAAGCAGCTCCCGGAGCTACATTGACAGTCGAAGTAATTCTCGAGAACGGATTCGAACTTTACCAGTACGAGGATGACGACTCATATTTCTGGTGGGAATATGATGAAACTGCAGACGATATCGGCTGGTGCATATAAGGAACGACTCCGACTCATATAACGCTTCCCGGAGAAGATCTTCTCGCTCATACGGACGAACTTACCCTTTGCTTCGAAACGGAATACAAGCTCACCGCCATAAACAGCGTAACCATCAACGGACCTGAGATCAAGGAGGGCGAAGGATATACCATCGAAACGATACAGGGAGATGGGTATACACGTACTGTGGCAACACCGCCGCCTGAGGTGACGGTCCCCGAAGATGCTCCCTACGTTTTGGTATACGCAGCATGGGCGCAGCCCAGCGACGATCCGGACGATATGTACGGACTGGGATTTAAAGAAGCTTATGAAGACGTTGTCTTCGAGGCGGGCAAGGATTACTATTATTACGTTTATCTCGTCGCCAAAGACGTTATGGAACAGGGAATGGAGCTCGGCCCCGACGGTATAAGGCTCTTCTCTGTAGACAATCCCCCAAAGATCAACGTCGGGCACGGAGTAGAAGTCAATCACGTCATCCCTATAGAAGTGCCAAAAAACCTCGAAAGCAGAGCAATCAGTGGTCCCGCATCTGCGGAGATGCTGGTCCTTGCGAAAGTCAGCATCCCGAAGCCTGCTCCTTCTACGGCTGATATGAACCCGGTACCCTGGGTATGGACCATGGTCCTGGCTCTCGGCCTTGTCTTTACGGCGGTCTACTATGAGATAGTCGACATCCGCAGATTCAATCAGGGAAAATAAAAAACTGTGGAATAGCATAATATCATGCATATACACCGGCCTTGATCGGCCGGTGTTTTTGTATGCTTTTAAGCCCCTCCTTTGCTCTTGTAACATCTCGGTAATTTGTTATAAAATGCTAATTAGGATATAGAACTTTTTTCTGATAGTATGCGGGTTAAACAGATATGTCAGGACTTGTTATACACGATTTGAAGGGAAGAGCCTGGGAAGAGCTAAAGGACGATTATGCGGGATGGACTGTGGTCACGGAGACC
>CAZTHD010000115.1:0-5159 GCA_964613315.1 uncultured Oscillospiraceae bacterium
CTGTTAGCCTTCCGGAAAGCTTCAGTTCATCTACGTACTCTCCGTCTTTCCAAGCCTTGATGCAGCTGTTTTCCGTACAGTTGTAGCCTGCGTAAGGGTTTTCTGCAGACTTGAGCTGCTCTATCTCCCACTTGTCATAGCTCTCTGCATACTTCCTTCCGGAAAGGACCTCAAGAGCATCGCTCACGGCCTTATGCCAGGGCCTCATACCGAAGTCTGAAGCGTGGGGACCGTAGATGGAAGCAGTGTCACATAGGGTATTGAGCAGGAAGCTGAAATGGGTATTGTCCGAATAGCCCATATACCATTTGGGGTCTGCTGCTTTGACTTTTTCAAAGTCCACGTGATCCATGGTCTCGCACATGCACTCACCGCCTCCCACAGCGATGAGGACGTCGCAGTCGTCCCTCGTATACATATCCGTGAGCTCTTCTCCGCATTTCTTTGGAGTATTGGATATGCCTATGCCTTCACCTAAGTAGCAGTTAGGGCCAAGCAAGGTTTTGTATCCGAGCTTTTGGAAGTTTTCTAAAGCTTCGTCAAAAAGAGATCTGTAAGGCTCTATGGACGCGCCGAAGGACGGTGCGGCAAAGCCTATTGTCTGCCCTTTTTCAAGGGCTTTTGGATATCTCATGCAGCTATTTCCTTTCCTGCGTGCAAAGGAGGAAAAAAGCCTTCCTCTGATGCACACAAAATATCATAATATTATACACCATCAGAGACGTATACCGTATGATTTTTTAGCAAAGTCGCGAGAAAAAGAGCATGAAAAAACTGCTGTCCAAAGGGATGCAGTCCTTTCATAGCTCATAAGCTCTTTTTTTTCACTTCAGTTCATATACGTCGAAGCGCCGGCCTCCGCATCTTCTGCAAACAAGGGTCCCAAAAGAGGCTCCCAAGGCTACCTTCACGGCCTTCGACATGGTCTTGTATTTTCCTTTGCTACCGCACTTTTTGCACACCACTTCGTATTCTTACGGTATCGCCCTCATGGGCCTCGTTGTTCGCGTCATGCGCTTTCAGCTTGAACGGCCGCATGGGCGTACTCGTGCCTTACTGTATCCCAAAAGAGCTCATCGTCATCCATGATCTTTGAGGATATGACTATCTCGAGCTTTTTTGAAAAAAGCCCTCCCGATACCGAGAACTGACCGAGCTTCCTGCTCATCCTTGTCGATATACGTATATCGACTTTACTGGTATCTACACCTGTTATCCCGTCGAGCCTTAAGTATTCTTTTCTAATGTCGCTGACGCTGTATTTCATAGTATATATATGATAACAGATTTTGTATCCATTGTGATATAATCTCTATGAAAGTATGAAAGGAAGGCGGGAAAAACATGATCTGGATCATAGTGACTTTTCTTGTTTTGATCTTAGGCACAGTCATCGCTTCCAGCAAATGCGAGCGCATACTCTGCACCCCGAAAAGGCTGGACCGTGACCACGAATTCGAGTACCTTAAAAACTACGGCTACGACGTAAAGAAGGTCTACGATTCCGTACCCATGGACGAGTTCTCCATGGACGTTCCCAACGGCTACACTTTAAAAGGCGTCGTTATGCCGGCAGAAAAGACGCCATATAGCGACGGCAAAACAAGAGCCATCATCCTGGTCCACGGAAGGACAGCCAACAGATATACCATGCTCTCCCACGGCGAGATATGGCATAGGCTTGGTTTCAGCGTCATCATCTACGAGCAAAGAGCCCACGGCGTAAGCGGAGGAGACGACTGCAGCATGGGATATTACGAAGCCCAAGACCTCGTCTTTTTGGCCGGCGAGATGAAGAAAAGATTTCCCGAAGATACGATCTGGGGCCTGGGCGGAGAATCCATGGGAGCGGCCACACTCATGATAGCAGCCGAAAAGCTGCCCTGGCTTTCCTTCATATATGAGGACGGAGGATATGCTACCTTAAGGGACGAGGTGGCGCCAAGCCTTTATTACAAGGCAAAGCTTCCAAAGTTCCCCTTCACTCCCCTCGTCATAATGTTCTTCAATATGCGCCACGAATTCAGCATAGACGACGTAAGGCCCATAGACAGCGTAAAAAAGATAAAGGCTCCCATGCTCTTCGTACACGGAGGAGAAGACAAATTCGTTCCCACGCCCAACGTATATCTGCTCTACGAAGCAAAGGAAGGACCCAAAGAGATCAAGGTATTCGAAGGAGCGCCCCACGTAAAAGCTGTCCTCATGCATCACGAGGAATACTTCGAGATGCTTAAGGATTTTTGTATAAAGTACGGTATAGTAAAGGAGGAAGCGTAAATGAGTAAACAGTCACGAATAGGCTTTCAAAGCGAAAGAAAAGAATACGTGGGCTACTGCCTGTTTTTCCTCGGGCAGAACCTTTTATGGGGTTTCGCAGGTTACATCGAAACATTTCTTACCGACATAGGTATAGCGGCTACGACGGCTGCCGCCATACTCATCATCCCAAAGCTTTGGGATGCGGTGAACGACGTCATCTTCGGATATATAGTAGACAGGCACACTTTCAAAAACGGTCAGAAGTTCATGCCCTGGGTCAGGATAGGAACGGCAGCCGTAGGCATAACCACAGTCGCGATGTTCGCAATACCCAGCTCCATGGAGCAGACGGGAAAAGTAGTATGGTTCCTCATTGCATATATATTATTTGATATCTCATATACCATACTTGACGCTCCGGCCTTTGCAGTCACCACGGTGATGACAAGCAACGTCACCGAAAGGACTTCCATCATAGCTGGAGGAAAGCTCTGGTCCATGGTAGGAGGAGTCCTCGCGACGGTGCTGATCCCCATGATAAGACCCATATTCGGTTGGTTCACGGCCTGCATCATATTCATTGCAGTCTCCATACTGCTCATGATACCTATGCTCTTCACGGTAAAGGAGAGGACAACGGCTGCAGCAAACGCGGAGGAAAACCCGAAGCTCAAAGACATGCTCAAATATCTTAAGAGCAACAGGTACCTTCTCATAGTCCTCTTTGCCATGCTGCTCCTGGGAGTATCAAGCGTAGAGCAGAAGATGGCCATATATATGGGAAGGATATGCCTCGGGCAGGAAAATGCAGCGACTCTTGTCGCAGCCGGCGTTGCAGTATCAGTCATAGTAGTCTCTGCCCTCGTACCCACCCTTTCAAAGAAATGGGACAAGTTCAACGTCCTTTGCTTTGGCCTTGGCTTTGCCATACTCATGGACGTCATAACCTACTTCGTGGGCTATGACTCCCTTGCGGCAGCCATAGCGATGATCATGCTCAAGTGCACAGGCCTTGGTTTCTGGCAGGTCATAATATATATGCTCATAGCAGACACAGTAGAATACGGCACCTACAAATCGGGCACAAGAGCGGCTGGAGTCACCTTCTCCCTTCAGTGCTTCATAGCAAAGCTAAAGAACGCCCTCATAGGCTCAATAGTGCTCTTTACCCTTTCTCTCACGGGATTTGTGGAAGGCGAAAACGCCGTGCAGGGAGCCGGCGTGGCAGACGGAGTATGGTGGCTCTTCTGCTTCCTTCCGGCCATAGGATTTACCATAGCTCTCATTTTCCTCATCTTCTTCTACAAGCTCAGGACCAAAGACGTCCAGGTCATGTCGCAGTACAACAACGGCGAGATCTCAAAAGAAGAGGCTGAAAAGGCTCTTGCTTCCAAATACGGTCCCGCGGGAGAGTAGCGTTGGAAATACAAAGTGATATAAAAATATACGACTTCGGAAACGGAGATAAATTAAGAGTCCAGTCGGCAGTGCTGCCCGGCTGGACTTCTCTTGACCATGTAAAGCCCCTGCCAAACCCCGGCGCTTTCGATCAGGTATGCGAGCTTTATGAAAAGTTCATATTGCCAAAGGCTCCCTACCTTTTCGGAACTCTCATATTCTTTTCCCTTCCGGAGGATATGGACATGCCCTTCCCCTTTAAGACCGATAAAGGCGAAGTATCAGGAAGGCTTGAAGCAGCATCCATTGCCCTTCAAAGATGCATCAAAGGAGGAAAATTCCTTCCCGGTGAAAAGGAACAGGCATTCATCGAAAAACTAAGGGAAAGAGGCCTTTTCAGGATCATAAAGGGTATACGCCCCCTCCATGCAAAGATCCTTCCCATATCGCCTGAAATGGGGCTTCTCAGCTCTATAAAAGACGATCATGATATGGTTTGCAATTCCAGTTTCTTCACCATGGATATGTTCGACATAGGGTCACCCTACGACTATATAGGAAGGCCCATTGGCCTTTGCGTAAAGAACGGAGTCTGCACTTATCCTCCCCTCTTTGAAAGGGAAGCTCTTCTTGTAAGAAAAGACGGCACGATAAAGATTGAAAAGCCGAAACTTTCGAGTATGAGCTTCATCATAAACGGAAAAGAATATATCCCCGGCAAAAACGCGGAGCTTTTCGAAAGGCCGAAAAAAAGAAAAGCAAGGAAAAAAGGATACAGCATAGCCATTGCGGGAAACAAAGTCATCGCAGTATGCAAAGACAGGAAGATGATCATACCCTCGGCCGGTTTCATACTTAAAACGGGCGAATATATAGCTCCTGGAACGGAGGTTGTATACAAGGGATTTGAAGACGTACTCTTCGGCATACAGGTGGGAAACGGCATCATAAAGGACGGAGTCCCCACAAAGGAGTTCATCTCATACTTTTCGAATATACGGAATCCCTTCAAGCTTCCCATACCGCCAAGCCTATATCCCCTCGATTTCGAAAAGGCAAGAGCCCCGAGGATGGCTCTTGGAAACAACAAGGACAATGACCCTGTCATAGTATGGGCGGAGGGCCCCGGCAAATTCGACGATCTAAGCAAAAAGGGAGACTGGAGCTGCGGCGCGAGCCTTTCTGAAATGGCCCTTATCTGCCGGGATCTTGGGCTCATAAACGCTGTCAACCTAGACGGAGGAGGTTCTGCCCAAATGATGATCCATGGAAAAAGATCTCTTCTCATCTCCGACAGACACAAAGAGGACAACAGCGAATACGAGCGCTCCATACCCATAGGACTTTCGATATAAGAAAGTCAGAAAATTTAGACAAATACATATAAATATTATGCGCTGAAAACCGCTCTTTGATGTATAATTATATGGTATTATTTATTATGATATATCTATATTTAAAATTAAATAGATCATTAAGTTTGAAATTCAAATTTGATA
>CAZTHD010000116.1:0-5062 GCA_964613315.1 uncultured Oscillospiraceae bacterium
GCACGGCTACTATATAAATAACGACCGCCTCATAGAGATGTCGGAAAGGGGGACCATATGGGTCCCGACCATATCTACGGTGGGAAACCTGGTAGACGACGACAGATATCCCCATGAGGTCACCAAAAAGATATTCGATGAGCATATGGGAAACGTGGCAAAGGGAGCGAAAATGGGCGTAAAGATAGCCTGCGGTTCCGATGCAGGTGCTTACCGTGTGCCCCACGTACAGGGTGCCCTTGACGAAATGGAATATCTCAAGGAGGCCATAGGAGAAAATGCAGAGCAGATAGTCATGGAGGGCAACGATGGAATCTTTAAAAACTTTGTATAAGGTTGGACTGGGACCGTCGAGTTCCCACACCTTCGGCCCTAAGGCTGCAGCAGAGCTTGTTAAGAGCAGATATCCTCAGGCCGATCATTACACAGTCATACTCTACGGATCTTTGGCCCTTACGGGTACAGGCCACGGCACAGGAAAGTCTATAAGGAGCGTCCTTGACAACGTGCAGATAATCCCCGACGATCAGAACACTCCCGTTCCACATCCCAATACCATGGATTTCATAGCTCTTAAAGAAGGCGTAGAGCTCGGGTCCATGAGGATCATGAGCATAGGCGGGGGAGCCATAGAAGTGGATGGGGAGACCCTTCCAAAAGAAAGAGACGAAGGAAATAACGAATTATCTTGATATGGAGACAGAGACGTATATCACGAAAAGAGTTTCGATGAGATACTCTACAGATGTTCCCACGATGGGATAAGCATCCCGCAATACGTCAGAGAGTGCGAAGGGGATGAAATATTCGAGTACCTGCGCATGATATGGAGAGCTATGTCAGACTGCGTCGAAGCAGGCCTTGAACACACCGGGATGCTCCCGGGGCCTCTTGGCATAGGGAGAAAAGCAAAGATGCTTTCTGAGATGCACGTTGACGGCGAAACTCCCGACGTCACCCAGGACAGAGTCATTTCCTCATACGCCTTTGCGGTCGCCGAGGAAAATGCCTGCGAAGGAACGGTGGTGACTGCACCTACCTGCGGAGCTGCAGGGGTGCTGCCTGCGGTCCTTTATTACATGCATCACGAAAAGGGCTTCAGCGAAGACGCTGTCATAGATGCTCTTGCCACAGCGGGAGTCATAGGAAACGTCATTAGGACCAACGCTTCCATATCGGGAGCTGAGGCAGGCTGCCAGGCGGAGATAGGATCCGCATGCAGCATGGCTTCGGCTGCTGTAGCCCAAGTTTACGGCTTCAACCTTCATCAGATAGAATATGCCGCAGAAGTAGCCATGGAGCATTCATTGGGGCTCACCTGCGATCCCGTTCAGGGGCTCGTTCAGATACCCTGCATCGAAAGGTGCGCCGTAGCTGCCATGAGAGCCATGAACTGCGTGTCCATCGCAAGATTTTTGGCGGACACGAGAAAAATATCCTTTGACAACGTGGTGGATACCATGTACCGTACAGGAAAAGATATTTCGCCTCTTTACCGTGAGACTTCCGAAGGCGGTCTCGCCAGGCTTTACGAGTGACCCTGCGCAGTTCCGCTTTAAGAAATCAGGACATAAGGAGACATTATCATGGACATTGTAGAAAGATTTTTGAAATACGTTAGTTTTGAAACGACTTCAGACGAGCACAGCGAAAGCTGTCCCTCATCCCCCAAGGAACTTGAGCTTGCAAAATACATTGCGGAAGAGCTCAAAGCATTGGGGCTTTGCGATGCGAGGATGGACGAAAACGGTTATGTTTACGCATATCTTCCCGCCAGCGAAGGCTGCGAAGGAAGAGACGTCATAGGTCTCATCGCCCATATGGATACGTCTCCCGATGCTCCCGGAGCAAATATAAAGACAAGGCAGTTCCTATATGAGGGCGGGGACATAGTTTTGAACGACAGGGTATCCATTTCGGCAAAGGAATTCGATCTTGACTATTTCAAAGGTCAGGAGCTCATAGTAACAGACGGAACGACGCTCCTCGGTGCAGACGATAAGGCCGGCGCTGCAGAGATAGTCTCTGCCATGGAATATCTCCTTGCCCATCCTGAAGAAAAGCACGGAAAGATCCTGGTAGCCTTTACCCCTGACGAAGAGATAGGAAGAGGCACTGACCGCTTCGATCTTGAGCATTTCCCTGCAAAGTATGCATATACCCTCGATGGAGGCCGCATAGACAGCATCGAATACGAATGCTTCAATGCAGCATCTTGCAAAGTCACCGTCAACGGCCTCAACATCCATCCCGGCGCTGCCAAGAACAAAATGAAGAACTCTATCCTTATTGCAAACGAGTTCATAAACATGCTGCCTCCTGCGGAGATCCCGGCTCACACCGAAGGCTACGAAGGCTTTTACCACGTGGCGGAAATGTGCGGAGACGAAACGCAGACGAGCATTTCCATGATCATAAGAGACCACGACAGAGAAAAGTTTGAGGCGAGGAAAAATTACGTCCTTCATGCCGCATCCTATCTCAATGAAAAGTACGGCAAGGACACTGTAGTCGTGAAGCTCAGAGATTCATATTACAACATGAAAGAAAAGCTTGAGCCCTGCATGTATATAGTGGACAGGGCCATAAAGGCATTCAATGAGCTTGGAGTAGATATAAGACCTACGCCCATAAGAGGCGGTACCGACGGAGCCCAGCTCTCATACAAGGGTCTTCCTTGCCCCAATCTGCCTACGGGCGGCGAGAACTATCACAGCGTCAAGGAATTCGTTTCAGTCGACGCCATGAGGCTTATGATCAAGGCAGTAGTAAAGATAGTCTGTGCTGAATGAACATGGAAAAGAAGATAATATCTCTAGAAGAACTGTCGAAGCTTTCCCGTTCGGAGCTCCTCAGTAAAATAAACGATGATAACGTCTCCCTCCTAAAAACTTTAGGGGCAGACGCGCTTTATGATGAGATGAAAAAGGCAGGCGCTTTCAGCCGCTTCCTCGTAAGATTTGCATATAAAAAAGCAGATAAGGAAGGGACAAGAAAGAGAACTTCAAAGTTTCTTAAGTTCATCGCTCCTTCAACGATACTCAGGCCCTACGTTCAAAGCGAGCATTGCATAGTCATAGGATTCAACCATCCTTCTCTTGGTGAGATATTAAGGCTCATATACAACGGCTTCGATTGCTACGAGGGAAGGGATTTCCTTTTCCCTGTCAACATCCCCTGGTACGAGACCTTGGTACCCGTTATTCCTATACTGGAGGAAACGGGCATCAGGATCACCCCTATCATCACGCCGAGCACTGAGGCAAAACTCAATAAAATGTTCGAAGGAGATGCCGAAAAACTCGCAAGAGTCCAGCAGTGCAAGATAGCCTTTGAGAGGGTATATATGAAGACTGCAAAGGAATGCGCCGATCATAATGACATAATAGTAGTCGCTCCTTCAGCGACGAGGCAGGCCGATGTATTCATCGACGACGTGGCAAGAAGGGGAGAAGGGCACATACATCCCACCATGACTCTCCTTGCTCACAGGATATGCAGCGATGAAGACTCCAGTGTGACCTTCCTTCCTGTTACTATCTTTGAACCTCAGCCCAATGACAGGATGTTCAATCTCTTCAAAAACTACGACATATACCCCTGCGATCCCATTACAGGGAAGGAAGCTTTCGAGCTCAGTTCGGGGCATAACAGGGATCTTGATTATCAGTTCCTGAAAAGGATAGACGAGGTATATTCCTTAAGAGAAAAATAACGCTTTAGTGATATGCTTAAGCAAATGAAAAAAGCCCTTTCATCAGATCTTCTCTGACGAAAGGGCTTTGATATATGATCTTATCTGTTGTTCTTGTCCCAGAAATCTCTTGTGAAGAGTATTGCTATGGTGAACATCTCAAGTCTTCCTGCGATCATGTATACCGAGAGGAGGTACTTGATGAAGTCGCTGTAGAAGCCGAAGTTCTCAGTTGGGCCTATCAGTCCGAATCCCGGGCCTATGTTTGAAAGGCAGGTGACTACTGATGTGAAGGACGTCACGTTGTCGACTCCTGTCAGGGATATGATGAAAGTGCCCAGTATACAGAGAACGGCGTAAAGTCCTATGTGGGCTACGATGCCGCTCAATGTATCTTCGCTGAGGGCTTTTCCTCCCACCTTCACTGCCGTTACAGTCCTTGGGCTTAAGCGCGTCTGTACGTTGCGCTTTATGAGCTTCATGAGGACCACGACTCTTATGACCTTGAGTCCGCCTGCAGTAGAGCCTCCGCATCCTCCTATGAGCATGAGTATGAGGACTGTTAATTTGCAGGCTTCCGGCCAGACTTCATAATCCGTTATGGCGTATCCCGTGGAAGATATGATGGATCCGACCGTAAAGGATGACATACGAAGGCTTTCTCCGAATCCGCTGTAGGTATGATGTATGGTCAGCATCGCCGTGATGAATACCATGGCTGCAGCCACGATGCCCATGTAGGCTTTGAATTCAGGATCTTTGAAGGCGCTGAGGCTTTTTCCCGATACTGCCGAATAGTAAAGGTTGAAGTTGACTCCTGCCAGTATCATGAATACGGTGATTATTATCTCAGCAGGAAGGTTCTGAAAATGTCCGATAGATGCATTGTAGGTCGAGAATCCTCCTGTGCCTAAAGTTCCGAAGGCGTGGGTCGATGCATCGAAGAAATCGAGCCCGCAAAGACCGAGGAGTATCATCTCGATTAGAGTCATGGCTCCGTATACCATGTAAAGACCCTTAGCTCCGCTGTTGATGGTAAAGGAGATCTTGTCCATGGTCGGGCCTGTGGTCTCAGCTCTCATTATCTTCTGTCCTCCTATGCCGAGCATTGGGAGGAGGGCTATGGTAAGGACCAGCACTCCCATTCCGCCCAGCCAGTGAGTGAAGCTTCTCCAGTAGAGTATGCCTCTTGGAAGGCTCTGGATCTCTGACAATATGGAAGATCCCGTTGTGGTGAAACCGGAAACGGTCTCAAAAAATGCGTCTGCAAATCTTGGAATGGCTCCTGAGATCACGAAAGGGAGGCAGCCTATGAGGGACATTACGAACCAGGTGGATGCGACTATGAAGAATCCGTCTCTCATTCTT
>CAZTHD010000117.1:0-5053 GCA_964613315.1 uncultured Oscillospiraceae bacterium
CGACAGTTCTCGGCAGAAATTATCTGATAGCGCAGTAACTTTCTGCGTCCTCGCTGGCCCTCAAACCTTGATTTTTCAAGGTTTTCAGCCCTTTTTAGGGCGTTTTCCGGGCTCTAAGCAAGCCCTATTACTATACAGCTAAGCTTTTTTAATTGCAAGCACTTTTTTTGTTTTTTCTAAAAATTTTTTTGAGACCTCAAAAGCTTTGAATTTCAAGCATTTCAGGGCTTTGCCCGAAGGCTTTGGCGCGGATCTTTTTCGCAGTTTTTTGTCAACTCATCCGAGCGTTTCTTCAGTCTTGCACATCTTGTGGAAAAGATTGTGGAAAAGCACAATATCTTGGGTTTTCCATTGACCCCTCACTTTCAGGCGGATATAATGAAAAGAGCGTATTTTCCGTGTTTTAAGGACATATCATGGATCAAAAAGACAAACAGATAGAAGAACTGAAGCTGCAGATCGAAGATCTCACCAAGAGGCTTTACGAAGCAAACGAGGCCAATACGGCAAAAGAGACCTTCCTTGCTAACATGTCTCACGACATAAGGACCCCCATGAATGCCATCGTGGGGATGACTTCTCTTGCAAAAAAATACATAGATGAAAAGCCACGGGTCATCGACGCCCTGAACAAGATCGACACGGCGAGCACACACCTTCTGAGCCTCATAAACGACATACTCGACATGTCCAGGATCAATTCGGGGAAAATGGAAATATCCATGGATGAGTTTTCTCTTCCCGAACTCATAAACGAGACCTACAACATCATAAGACCCCAGCTCGTGCAAAAGGGACACAGCTGGAATCTGGAAGCAGACAGTCTAGAAACGGAGGACTACTTCGGAGATCCCTTGAGGATAAGGCAGGTCCTGGTCAATATACTCAGCAACTCCGTAAAATATACCCAGGCCGGCGGAGACATTTCCCTGTCCGTAAGAGAAGAAGCGTCCGTCAACGGTGAAAAGATCCTCAGTTTCATATGCACGGACAACGGCATGGGCATGAGCGAGGACTTCGTCGAAAGGATATTCGAGCCTTTTGAAAGAGTCAACAATTCCACCATATCGGGCATCGAAGGCACGGGCCTTGGCATGAGCATAGTAAAAAAGATCGTAGATGCCATGAACGGGACCATAGTCATAAAGAGCAAAGAGGGAGAGGGTACCGAAGTGACCGTAGCGCTGCCTCTTAAACCCGTCCCTGAAGAACCCTCGACCGATCTTCTTTACGGCAAGAGGATCCTCGTTATAGAAGCAAACCAAAAATACAGAAAAAAATTCTCCGCCGTCTTCGAGGAAGCCGGCATAGACTACCGCTTGACGGACTCTGCATCCGAGGCCATCTCCGCCATCACGGACTCCGCCTTCGAAGGCAGAAAGTACAGCCTGCTGGTGATAGGAGACGAAAGAAAGGACACGGGAAGCGTATTCGAACTCGCTTCGTATATAACCAAATCCTATCCGGATATGGCTCTTGTCCTCGTGAGCAGCGCCAAGTGGGAGGATATAGAATACAGGGCGGAAAGAAACGGACTGCGGCATTTCATTCCCGTACCGTTTTTCAGGAACTCTCTCATAAAAGGCCTTTCCAAAGCTCTCGAGAGCGATGGCGGCAGCACTTCAGATCCGGGACTTCCGGACCTGGAGGGAAAAACACTGCTCCTCGCCGAAGACAACATGGTGAACAGAGAGATAGCAAAGGAGATACTCTCCTCCACGAAAGCCATCATAGACTGCGCCGAGAACGGTCAGGAAGCCGTGGACAAATTCTCCGCATCTCCCGAAGGACACTATGCTCTCATATTCATGGATATACAGATGCCTGTAATGGATGGCTATGAGGCGTCGAGGAGGATAAGGGCCCTTGGCAGAAAGGATTCAAACCTTCCTATATATGCAATGACTGCAAACACCTTTGCCGAAGACATAGCCAAAGCAAAGGAGGCCGGCATGAACGGCCACGTGGCAAAACCGATCGATATAAACGTACTTATGCAAACTCTCAAGAAAGCTCTTTTGTAGATGAAGGGATATCAGGAACAATACATTCAAAATCTGAAAGAAATAAACTCCCTTTCCGACTTCTATAAGGGGACGGAGGGCGATTTTGAATTGTGGTATTCCGAAAAGAAGGCGAACGCAAAGCGCATCTCAGAGCTGAGAGATCAAAACAACGGACTGCTGAACGAAGGCCTTTTCCCGGCTCTTGACGACATACACAGCCTGCCTTCGGAGGAACTGAAGGAACTCGAGGATTTTGCAGGAGTGCTCCTCGATTGGAAGACCAATCTGGATCCCGGTGTATACGTGGTCATCCACGATGCTTTGCTCAGCTTTTACCGTCAGAAAAAAAACAGGGACGGCATCATCAAAGAGCTCTACATGCTGGGCATGGGTCTTTACTACATGAGGACTTTTTCCGACGGCATAGAGTCCGAGTACAGAAACAGAGTGGCTTTCAGAGACGAGATGATATTTTCTGAGGCTGCCTCCTATCTCAGGTATTTCGAAGAGATAAAGGATACAAATACCAGGAGCTATATAATCAGGGCGATGCACAATATATCCCTTTGCGTCATAAACGATCAAAAGCGCAGGATAGCCGTGAACAGCCGTTCCATGAACGTCATAAAAGACGATTACTACAGGCAGCTAGCTCCTGAGCTTCCCTGGGACAGATTCCTTAGAGCCTCACATCAGCAGATGAGCATCAACAGGCAAAGCATATCCATGGAAAACCTCACCCGCGATGAACTCACTGCGGTCCTCGACTCCTGTTACGAGGTCTTTAAAGCTGAGGAGGGAAACGAGCAGCAGAGCATACGCTGGCTGTGGCCCAGGTATGATATGGAATTCCATTGCGGCTATGCGGATCTTGAGACGACGATCAAAAGGCTCGAACAGCTCATAGACGGAACAGAAGAAGGCAGATATGATGAATCAGGGCTTTATGCCAACATCGAACTTCCCCTCTACTACGCCCAATATATGAAAAACAACCCCCAGATGCAGACCGACGGAGATAAGCTCCGCTATCTGGATAAGGCTTACAGAAAGATGATAAGGACCCTGCTCTCTGTTCCCGCCGAGGATTTCAAGGAGTATTTCTTTTTCCAGGTAAGGACAGTCATATCGAACTTTTACGAGATAGAAGGTTCCTACACTTATCTCGATCTGGTGCGGAACATAATCAGACGGTTTTCCGGCTCCTACTATATCAGAGGACGGATGACCGGAGACATCATGAGGGCCCTGTGCGAAGACCTCCTTGCAGCCGACGGCAGGTTTTTCGATGATATACCCTTTATCGCAAAGACCGAAAGTATGGAGAAGAAAAAGAAGGCCATAATGGAATTTGCGGGAGAGTGCGGACTGTTCCTCGATTTCGGAAGCATCAAAATGAACTTCCGCAAGATAGAAGACTCAAGGAACTTCTTTGAAGACGATATGGAAATATACATGCTCCATACTCTATCCGGATATGAGGACCTTAAGAGGAGAAAGAGCACGGAGGAGTTCGCAGATATAGCCCTTGGCCATCACAGATGGTACGACGGGAACGGAGGATATCCGGACAATTACGTAAGGACTGATTCCGAGTACAGACTGATGACTGACGTTGCCGCTGCCGCAGTATACATAGTCTCGGAAACGAAGACGAGGGATCTCGGGGACGTCCTTGAAGAGATGACGGGATCTTCCCAAAGGCGGTTCTCTCCCATAGTCCTTTCCTGCCTCACAGACGAAAAGCTCGCGAAAAAGATAAGAACTGTTCTCGAAGGAGACGCAGTCTACTATAAGGAGATCTACGACGAACTCCACACAGATCAGCAAAGACGCTGAATACACAAAGACTAAAAAAAGCGGAGGGCAAAAGCCTTCCGCTCTGTCGTTTCGATCTGTACCGATATCGGCGTCTTGTTTGCTCTTGATGCTACATTCCGGTCGTATCGCCGAGTCCTATGCAGACCACATCTTTGACTACGAGATCTGCTATGACCGACGGGTCTACTTCATCGTTTCTATTCACTTCACCTTCGAAGGTGACTTCATAGCTGAAGCAATCGTAATCCAGGTCAAACAGCATTTCGTCATATTTGCATCCCCAGAGGACCCACCCTGCGTCGGTGAGTTCCTTGCCCGTCTTTCCGACAAGGGCCCGGAGCTGCTCTTCGCTCAGCTCTTTATCGCTGATATTTTCGATCGTCTCGACAGGAAGATCCTTTAAAAGCTCCCTTATCTTGGCATCGCGATCGGGGTCTTCATAGCTTATGTCGAATAAGGCGTCGAAGGTGCTGTCGTCGATCGTTGCCGTTGCTCTGTAATAGATCCAGTCCTGTTCGAAAGTATACACGTACTTTCCGTTTGCTCCTGCGGAACCGTACTCGGGAAGTCCGAGAACTTCACCGAGAGTTTTGACGTTTGCAAGGTCCACGTGAGTCTCATCCGTTCCCTTTTTTCCGAAAAATGCGACGTAGTCTGCGTTTTCAGTGATTTCGAAGGTCACCTGAGGCTCGAAGGAGAAATCTTCGCCGTTCTTTGTCCATTTCCAGAACTTATATCCCTCTGCCGGTCTTGCTGCGATGGTATAGATTTCGGGATCTGCCAAACCGATGTGTGCGCTGTGGTAGGGACGGCCTTCTTCGAATACAACTTCTTCGTTTCCCTTAGCGTAGGCTACCTCTCCCTCTCCTTTGATGCTGATGTCGACAATTATATTTGCCGTCGGGATCTCATAGGGTTTGAATGAATATTTCTTTCCGTCTTCAAGAGTAAGGAGGACTCCGTCTTCACCCTCTTCTGAAACTGTGACTATGAAGGGCTTCTCGTCGGTCATATATTCGGCGACGATATTGCCCTTGAGGTCCTTTCCGTCCTGCTTTATATACCAGCCGTACATTCCCTCGTCTATCATGCATCCTACGTACCAGCCCGGATACTCTGCATCCTCTGACTTGGAGATACTGAGATAGTTTCCGTTTTCGTCCATGAACGATCCTTCGCGGGTCCATTCTTTTGCGGATCCGCAGGCTGCGAATGAGAGCATCATT